>JARBAV010000028.1 GCA_029237515.1 Nitrososphaerales archaeon | reverse complement strand
GTGTATACACCTCTTCCGGATACCATCCCGACCTAGTAGTCAGAGATTATTCTATTTTAGCAGCTAGAGGTTACATGCAATCTCCAAATGATTGGAAGAACGTAGAAATGACGGGACAGGTAAAATTCAATTCCGGTTCAGATGACGACTGGACGTGGTATGCGAGAGGCGGAAGAAATACAGGTGACGGTTGGCCAGAAGGCTGTGAAGGTACTCAATACAAGGGATCATTAGAATATACCTCCGGTCGGGTCAGATGGGCAAAGGAACAGTGGCATGTAAGTTATGTCTTTTCCCCGTGGAAAGATTCGCCCGCCTCAGGTGACCACAAATTTGTGGGCTTCAAGGTAGTAATGTATAACTTCGTGCTGGATGGCAGGACGGCAGTTAAGATGGAGAGCTATGTAGATCCTAATAATGACAACAAGTGGCAGAAAGTATATGACTGGGTAGATAAAGGGGGTTGGGGGAGTGCTGGAGGTGAATGCAAGGGAACTCCAGATCAGATCATTACCTGGGGTGGCCCCCAAGCGACATTCAGATGGGATAATGCTAACATAGATATAAAGAACCTAAGTGTAAGAGAGATTGTTCCCCCACCTCCTTAAACATAGATATGAGGAGTCTCAAGATGAAAATCAAACGTGTAGTCGCCAACATCGAAACATCGAACGTGGATAAGGCAGACACCTTCTACCATGACGTTCTTGGTCTTGAGCGAATTATGGACCACGGCTGGATACGAACGTACGGCTCAAGCTTAAAGATGACTGTTCAGGTCAGTTTTGCCTCAGAGGGAGGATCTGGAACACCCGTTCCGGTTTTGTCTATTGAAGTCGATGACGTTGAAACCGCCCTGGCAAAAGTCAAAAAAGCAGGCTTTCCAATCGAGTATGGTCCAGAAAGTGAGCCTTGGGGAGTGCGACGTTTCTATGTCCGTGATCCATTTGGAAAACTGATCAATATCTTACAGCATGAATAGACAGTTATAAATAATTTCTAACCCGTCTCAGTCTTATCTTTGCATAGTATTTGAAGGCTGTGATTTACCAAAGAACTCAAAATGTATAGATCTATGAAATAAGATTTGTGAGAAATTGATCATTTCATTTTTAGAATTCTTTATAATACAATCTTTACAACAACTAATTTTTATATTACAAAAGTAAACAATTGTGTATGCATGTCCATCATATTCTAAGGTTTGTCACCTTGTTAATACCACTGATGGTCGTTTCGGTCATCACTGCGTTAGACTTTCCATCATTCTACCGACTTGCATTTGCCCAGGACAGTAATGAATCTTCAGTGTCGATGGCGCCTGTAAATGCGACTGCCCTCCCAACATTGACTAGCTCAGGCCAGAAAGAGTTTTATCTCTTTAGTATTGAAATTCCTGAGGTTAATGAAGAAACACTAGGAATTCCAGGCGATGCATATTCCGTTCCAACAATGGTTGTAAATAAGGGTGATAACGTGACTGTTCATTTCTATAATGTAGATCCTAACACAAGTGAAAGACATTCGTTTACAATCGGTTCACCCTATAATGTAGATGAAGATCTTGCCGGGGGAGAAAGTAGTATCGTGAGTTTTATTGCAGACCAGGAAGGGATTTTTCAATATTACTGTAAATATCATTTACCGGTCATGATAGGACAGTTGGTAGTAGAGCCTTCACAGTGAAAATAATTTTTCCCTTTTACTTGTGATTACTACACCGTTTTTTGGGTGTTTCAAGCAATGTGGATTTGCGTATATTTGTGCAATTGAACCACCCAGGTCCTGTCCTCTATATTATACCTCGCGAAGAAAAACCAGCGATACTTAGGTTATTGCAAATCGGAGACACACAAGGCTAGAGATGTCTTCCAAAAGCCAATGCAGGTTAGCCGAATTTGAATGAAGACGTAATTCCAATAGTCAAGAGTTCAGCTCACTACCTTAATACAATACTGTTAATTATGTTAATGGCCGTAGCAGGGTTGTAATAGGTTGATGGTTCAGCAGAATACGTTACCACATACCATTTATTGTCTTTAAAAGTCCAGGCCTGTGTCTGTTTAATTTCTGATTGGTTATTGGCTATCAAATATGTAATCTCATACCCCGGCAGTCCTGATATTACAGTTGGAATAGATTGCAACAAAGTAACGTTACCAAAAGTCTCCCTTAGACGAGCAATAGTAGAATTTAAGGTTTCATCTATCAGTATTTTAGCAGATTTAGAAGGGTCAGCTGTGCTGGCAATCGGCATGGTTGGCTGAATAGCAAACGAACCAACGCTAGTATCCAAATACTTTTTCATAACACTTCAAGTATTCACTCTGATTCAATACGACAACATTCGCGTTCTCAGAATAGCTGTTAGTGCCATTAATCCCAGTAAGATAAAAGTCTGCTATTATATTGTTCCCTGAAACATATCCCAAATTTTCAAGCATGTTCCAATTCGAAGGGTACTTGATTCGTACGCCTGCTGTCATATTTTCATATGTCCGATAATTTACTTCAGATGAATTCCCGTCGAAGTCGAAATAAATCTGGCCGGCTGCTGTGAACTTTTGAGCTAGATCTGGATATGAATTCAAGATGATCATAAGCAATATCAGCCCACATACTACAACGCGAGATATGGAATGTATCATTTTTTGCTGCCGATATGCTTCCTTCTAAGTAGAAGGATATAATAGTTTAATCATCGGTAGAGACAAGAGCTTGAGCAACTTAGCTCATCAAATTAAGGCCCCAAGTCTGTAGACCGGGAGCCCAAATTTGAATGAATATACAGAAGCAATTATTGATACAAGTACACATAATTAAGCTTCTTGGAATGTCATTTCGTTATATTCGTAGATGATAATATTCCATAGACTTTTACTTGTCATCTTGGTCTAATTCATCAGGGCTTTGTTTCATCGAATTGTATGAAACAAAGCTAGCCAGTGTTTTCGCCTATCTCTGCGGCTGCTATACACAAAATCTCTATTCCCAGCGCTTCAGCATATAAACTCTTGGCATAGAAGAGGAATGAGCCTATTCCGGATCGAATCTCTGGTTGCGGTGATTTGTAGCCGTTTGCAGGTTTAGTCTGAGGTTTCAGTCCAGGGAAGCGAATGTCAAACCTAGTGCATGATGAGTCACTGCAACATTCATCTTTATGCTCTATAAGATGGATAGAGAGACTACAGCATTGTTCCTCCTCCTTCGTACAGTTAACACAACGTGTTGTGCTTCTGGATGATTCTTTTCTATGACATATCGTTAGAGTGCATTCACATTCTGCACACCTCACAATCATATTCATTCCAAAGACTATTCAAATAATGTAGGCAGATAGATAACCCTTTTCCTAAGCCATCCAGGTTTATCTTAGCTTTACCTCTGGTCAAATAAACGCATTTACGTATTGTCAACTCAACTCTGCCATTGACAGCTCAACTGGAACTTAGTGGTATCACCCTGGACAGGAACCGAAAAAGCAATAAGGACTGTCTGGGCTGGATACCTTCAGAAACTCTCTTTAAGTGATAGATTTGAAGAGGCGAAAACCTCTAACTATATGGAAGTCCTGAAGAGAATTCTTGTAGATTCCTTGCTAGGATGACAGGTCAACTCCGGTACTTGTCCATACAATCAACGTTTGTTCATCACCTGTTCCACTCTGACCACCTCTAAGGTCTTTAAAATTAGGCGTACTATCTATGTTGAAAGGAATAGGCGCGAATCAGCCCTTGATGTCCGCACCTTCACAATAAAACTATAAAAAAGATCCATTAACTTTATGCCGAAAAAGATTAGGTCTGGATTACCTGATTCTTATTCCTAATCTGTAGCGTTATCTAGGATAGGTAAAGCATTCTTATAGAACTGATCGATGCCTCGGATCAAGCTAAATTCTTAAATGTTCGATAAGTTATTTGATATAACGGTGCATGAGTAATCTAGTACAAAGCAAACGTAGTAACCGTATCACTCCCACGCTCAATGGACACTGTATTTGTAGAGCAGATAATATCACAATTGTGATGATGTATCATACCAATGATAGTTTGTCCTACCGAGTAGCTCGTTGTAACTATTGTAGAGAAGAGTGGGATGAATACTGGATTAGTTATAGGTACATATTCTCTTCGCTTATATCTGCACGTCAGCAC
>JARBAV010000260.1 GCA_029237515.1 Nitrososphaerales archaeon | reverse complement strand
TAAGGCCGCAGCAAATGAGAGTGAAGCTAATTTCATAAGCATTAAGGGTCCAGAGCTTATCTCCAAATGGGTAGGTGAATCAGAGAAAGGAGTACGTGAGGTCTTTAGGAAGGCCAGGCAAGCTGCTCCATGTATTATCTTTTTCGATGAAATAGATGCCATTGCCCCAAGGAGAGGCGGAGACGTCGGTGACTCTCATGTAACTGAGAGGTTGATTAGTCAACTGCTTACAGAACTAGATGGACTTGAGGTACTGACCAATGTAATTGTCATCGCCGCTACAAATCGTCCTGATATTATAGATGCTGCCCTATTGAGACCAGGTAGGTTCGACAGGTTGCTATATGTCCCCTCACCTGATCGAGAATCAAGGGTTCAAATAATAAAGATTCATACAAAGAAAAAGCCACTAGCAGAGGATGTCGATATCCAAAAGCTGGCAGATCTTACTGATAGATATACCGGTGCTGATATTTCGTCCTTGTCATCTGCAGCTGTTATGCTTGCATTAAGGGAACACATATCAAAATACAATGACCCCAAAGCCGCCGATACAAATGTGAAGGAACTTAAAATACATATGAAGCACTTTGAGGAGGCTATCAAGAAGATTAGGCCATTGTCAGTGCAGGAACTGAATATGTATAAAGGTATATCTGAACAATTTGGACACCCCAACCTCGGAACTCCTCCCACCGAGAGTGTAGGAACTGGTTAAGTATTTATCTAGAAGAATTTAGCATTTGTGCCCTTACTTTTCGTCAGTCCCCAGAGCTATGTTATTCATCAACAATTTCGTACACACTTAGTTGATGGACAATATCGAAGAATGACATTTGGATACTTTTCGTTCCTCGAAAAACAACTTGGATCCTTATTGAAACTCTGAAGAAATGTCGTACAATTAATTACGGCAATATGAGCGGTGGAGAAATAACCTTATTGACTGTTACTACTATGTCTTCAATCGAGGATAGGAGTTACTATCTATGCGCTATGTAGTAGAACCATATTGAGTGAATCGTTGTACGTTGAATGTATTGAGAACAAAATTGAATTGGTTTATTAGATTTATGATGAGATTACTGGCGATGGATCTAAGATCTACGACCTTCAGTAAATGAGAAACTGAATCCTCACTGCAACATTCAAATACAAAAGCTAATCTTGTTGAGATGTTTAGGCAAATGAAGATTTACTCCTTATGCAAGATCGTGAAGGAATCCCTTTCTCAATGGAAAAGAAGGATATGGATCTAGAAAGGGATGCCGATCCAAACTCACTAGGTCAAAACCCCAATCTGTCGCAAGAGGTGGTAATAGCGGGGCCATCATCTGAAGATCTAGCTACCAATATCTCTAAAGCAATGGGTTTGAGCATGATTTGTCCTGAATTAAGGGTATTTTCTGACGGTGAGAGCAAGATTCGAATAAAGGAGAAATTGGGGAATAGAACCTGCATAATAATTCAATCCGCATTCCCTCCACATGTCGACCGGCACATACTACAAACTCTAATGCTATTGAAGAAATGTGCAGATGATTCTGCAAAGAATATCATTGTTGTTGTACCGTATATGGCTTATGCACGGCAGGACAGTGCATTTCTTGAGGGGGAGGTAGTAACTGCCGAGTTGTTGGCAAAAATGTATGAGAACTTTGGAGCTCGAAGTATGGTAACGGTAGATATTCATAGTTTACGGGCATTATCATACTTCCAAAAGAGGATGCATTCAATAAATGTATCTGCTACCCCGCTACTTGCAGATTACGCAAAGTCCAAACTTGGAATGAATATGAATAACTCTATCACTGTATCGCCTGATGAAGGTGGCTTTATGCGAGCAAAGTCATTTGCCATTCAGGTAAATAATAATGTTACCTGCTTGAAGAAAACAAGAGATCGGAGTACAGGAGAAATAAAAGTCGATCACTTGGCGTCACTAAATGGAGACCGAATTCGAGGTCTAGATATTGCTCTAATTGACGATATCGTCAGTACCGGAAGTACTATAATTAAAGCAGCTGATATTTTGAAATCAAGCGGTTGTCGAGATATTACAGTCATGTGCTCTCATGCGTTAATGACAGAGGAGTCGACTAAACAAATTAAAGCGGCTGGAGTGGACAAAATTGTCGCAACAAATTCTGTTCCTAAAAAGGAAGCTATGGGCACATTCGTTGAAGCAATAGATCTTAGTTCAGTAATTTCTTCTACCATATCGAAGATGATCGCTTGATACTCTATGAAAGGATCAGATTCTATTTTTCTGAAAGAACTATGTTACCAAGTTGCTAAATTTTGGGTACTAAGGTTATACCCTGCTTGTAATCAGACATTCCGCATGTAGGAATAGGTACAGTTCAATTATTTCATCATTTTTAGAGTAAATTGGAACCTAAGATCGGGTCATTATTAAGGCAATCGATCCTTACATTCAGTAAACTCGCCATCACCTACAATCCAATATCTAGAAGTTTTAGTAGATTGTTTTTATCTACGTAGAAATGGACTTTCAAATCCTCTAGAGTTGAACAGTGGTTCGGATAATCTCTCCTCGGAAGAGAAACGTATGCTCACTTAAAGCGATTTGAAAAGTAGTAACCAATGTAGAGTAGCTTCATTACGCATAGCTTAGCTTAATACACCGAAAATAAGAAAGGTGACAAAAGTTACTTTGTGATTAAAGCTGCACGTTCGATGAGATATTTTAAAAATACGCTATCATCTGCCAAAAAATATGAGCCGGATTTAAAACCTAATTTTGTCGCAAGAGTATTTCGAGTTGATGCATCATTAATGAACTCGGAATTATCAAAATCTGGCAATGATTGTAATGCACACTTCCGAGCCTTGAGCAAATAACGTTTATTTTTAGAAAAAATGACAAAGCAAGCGCATTTTCCGGACTTTATCCCGGCATGGCTTATTGCCTTAGAAATTTGAGTAGTACAAGAGATTCTTAATAATAAATCAAGCTCTGGTCGATTAGCAACCATGATCTGTCTTTTGAGAGCTTCCAATGTGATCTTTAAATCCTCGACAACATGCTGTAAGCCAAAAATAACCTCGAAATTAAACCCTTGAATGTAAACATTTTCAAAACGGCGTCGTATCTGTTCTACTAACTTAATTCCAGCGACACT
>JARBAV010000259.1 GCA_029237515.1 Nitrososphaerales archaeon | reverse complement strand
TATGCCGAAGACGTCGGTGTAGTAATTCCAACAGGACAAAAGGCATCAATCCAGTACTCAAAGAGTTATCCTCCTCTAAACCAGACCCAGAACATCAATCTAGACGAAATAGTACCGCCATTTAAGAAACCTAATGCCACCGACTTGAAGAATGCCCTACAATTTTCATTCTGAAAAGTCTGGCAATATCGATGGATGAGTCCAAGAAATAGTTGGTAGCTGCGAGTATGCGGGAAGCATGGAATATAGCACCTATAGTTAGCAAAGGATTGTTAATCCATTCGTAAAAAGATAATTTGCCGCATCATACTCATTGTCAATTATTTTTATGTCCAATTCCTTTAGTGACTTCGTCTAGATAATTTCTTAATTCTTATGTCGTCAGTGATAAGTCAAGCCGTATCTCATTTACTGCCAAGTACAATATGCACATGCAACAATAAATTTAAGCGGTTCTTATCGTATTGGGAATAATATGGTAAAATGTCCGTATTGTAGACAAGGCATTTCGTCCCAGGAAATCAATACTGAAAGATTTACTGGAGAGGACGATGATGAGTATGTCGCTTTTAGTTGTCCTTCATGTGAGATTCTTTTAGGAATTCAAAAAGGATGAAAGACACCGGCTATCATAAATGTCTAATTACTTGTGTCAAACTTTTTACTACATTTATTTCTAAAACTAACACGCAAATTTAGATTTTATTCAATAGGAGTTGAGATAAGACGATTAATATTAGGTCCTCATATCTAAGGCAAGAAGAAAGAGTATAGGTAGGCACCATAAATGACAATCAGATTCAATTTAGAGCTGAATTCAGTATAGAAAATGGGAAAACAGAAGAATACTAGGAATTGATATAAGAGATGATTAAAGTGGTAGAGGCTAATGAGCCAAATACTTTATCTGACAGATCGGAGACAACGTGCATCGTACATGAAGCTTATACAAATTCAGAGATAGTTTTTGTCCATAGTGCAGGCCTTGCATCGCAAACAATACTTCCAAAGATTTTTCGTGTCGCCAAGATAGGTAGAATTGATGGTTACGGGAATTCTAGCGAGGAAGTACAAAAAGTGTTAACAAGCTTTAATCCTCAGATCTACAATCTATTTGCTGGATTCAAACATTGAAAGAATTCTCTTTACCTTTATTGTTATTAATTTGGTATGAAAGAAGACAGATTTCTAAAGATGTCTTCTTGTGTTATACAGGTGACCACTTCAGGAAATTCAGCTTGGTGTTTCTTTCCTTATTATGGTAAATGGAAACATGATAATGCGATTACAAAGAACATTATGAAATAGCTGAGCAGAACTACCAAAATATTTGGACATTAAGTAAAAAGATGCTTGGTCAAGAAGAGGTAGGAATATCTATTAGGAAATAAAGGTAAATATGAAGCAAAATGTAGCACTATCTATTAGGTTACAGATTATCTACCTGATTCTATTCTGGTCCGCTATTATCTGGTCAGATTCAAGTTCCATTGAACTAGAAAAAGATAGGACAAAGTTCTTGTAGGAACTCGATCGCAGCACTACATTCTCAGAGGTTTTGCGAGCTGTCTCAGGGTCGCGCGAGGGTTAATCATTAAAGGACTTTGCTAGCTCATTAATAAGAAAATCTGGCCGCTCCTCAGGAATCCAGTGTCCTGAGAAAGGTACTATAGTTCCACGTACATCTTTAGCAAGAGACTTCATCGAGATCAACGACAAATTACCTAGACTATACTCTCCCCCGAGTGTTAAAACTGGTATAGGAAGTTTGACATTAGCGTGTACCTTATTTTGTTCTTCATTTATCGGAAACGCCCTATAGTACTCAAAGCCAGCACGCATTCCTCCTGGTGCAGAATAGCTACTAACATACTTGTCTATATCTGCCTCTGAAATTGCTTCTGGATTGTAGGCAAGTCCATAAAACCATGAAAGATATTCCCGATCTTTCCCAGCCGTTAGTACTTCAGGCATATCGGGTGTCTTATGAAAGCCAAACCACCAGAGACTTTCTTCAATTTCTGGTGGAAAGAGAGGGGGACCCTCTAAAGTCACTAGCTTACTTACGTTATCAGGATGAATCGCAGCGTAGGAATATGCCGTCTGAGCTCCTACATCATGTCCTACCAAATAGATTTTTTTATCGAATCCTAACTGAGATAGCAACTGGTAGATATCTTCTGCTGTACTATTACCATCATAGCCAGTTACTGGTTTTGAGGAATCTCCAAGTCCTCTAAGGTCAGGTGCGACTACGGTATAATTTTTAGCCAAGGCCGGCATAACATGATGCCATTCGTACCAAGTTTGTGGCCATCCATGCAACAACACTACAGGATCTCCGTGGCCTCCAATTACATAATGCATTTGAATACCATTAACAGATGCGGTTTGATGCGAAAATGTCACATTATCAATCTCAAAAGAAAGATCTTCAATAGAGTTTTTAGTATCAGACGTTGTTCGATTAGATTGAGACTGTAGTTGCTGCCCATGAGCTAAGCATTGCTGATGGAAGATGAATAGAGTACTAGTAGTAATTACAGCAAGAACTATTACAGTTAATACGACATTCTGCTGTGACAAACTTGCACATTTTTTCAAGTTGAGGTAATTCTCAATCAAGGATTCTAACCTGTTTAACTGTTGTATTCGTCATGACGACGAACCCAGAATTGAGGGAAGTCATGACCGGTTTCATCTCGGCCTTTAGGAACTAGGTCAAGGTAGTGATATGCAACATTTAACATATCGATGCCACGAGCATAAGCTGAATAAGTATGAAACACGCGACCTCTGGAGTCCTTGAAAAATACGCTGACTCCTTCTCGCTCCGCAGTAGGGCTTGGCTTGTAACTTGTATAGTTGTAGAATGCTTCATTCTTGGCTAGCTCTTCCTGTGTGAAAGAAACATGGTAATCGTAATTGAAATCTGTATCGTAAGAAGAGACCCACTTAAAATCCCATCCCATCCTCTTCTTGTATTCTGCAAGCTTACTGTAGGGTGCCCGAGAAACAACGATCATGGTTACATCTCTTTGATTCAAGTGCACAATATTTCCATTGAAATTGTCTGCCCAAAAGGAACAATGTGCACATCCTTCTTCCCAGCTTGGATCAAACATAAAGTGGTAGACTATTAGTTGGCTTCTTCCGTCGAAAAGCTCTGACAAAGTTTGTTTCCCATTTGGACCTTCAAAAACGTAATCTTTACTAACGGCTACCCAGGGCAGATCGCGTCGTTGCTGGCTAAGTTGATCCCGCAAGGCAGTGAACTCTTTTTCTTTCTTTAGAAATGCTTTGCGAGATTCGACCCATTCTTCTTCGGAAACAATCTTATTCATAGCCCGTTCTATCCATAGAACAATAAAAAGGATTGCTCCCTTTGGGGAGGTTTATTTATAAGAAGTGAAATAGTTATGTAATCTGCCACCCAAACCAAGACGGAACAAGATGGAATTATATAATGACATTCTCAAAGCCATTATGAATGAACTAACAAATGACGATAGTAGTGTGGCAAAACCTACTAGAGTACAGCTTCGCTGTAATCTTGCGTATGATAAACTTGCTAGATATCTTGATGAGCTAGAAAGCAAGAAAATGATACTCCAAAACCCGCTTATGATAACCGAAAAAGGAAGAGACTTTCTACAGGACTATGATAGAATATCTAATTTTGTCCTTGAAATGGGTATAAAATATTTAGATATACCGCCCGAGGAAATGAGAGGAGTTTAAAGAAAATATGGATACTAAAAACAAGAACGATTTAAAAAATTATCGTCCAATGAAATTTGTTGATGAAATGGAAAGAAACAAACACATTCTGCTCTTGTACGACGATCAAAAATATGCAGACTGGATAATAGGTAGATATTTTCACAACGGGTTTGCAAAAGGAGAATCATGTATTTTCTACGCGGCTGACAGACCTGAAATAATTGAAAAACAGCTATCCGCTGGAGGAATTGACGTAAGCTTATTCAAACAGAAAAACCTTTTACGGATTTATGAAATAGCAAAATCAGATGATAATAATAAGCGTGATATGCTTCATACTCTTAATCAGATGCGAGAAGAATCCAAAAAAAGGATGAAACCCCCATTCAGATTCGTTGGTGGAACAATAACAGATATAGAAACAAAAGAAGGAATGAAATTCAGCATTTTACTAGAAAAAACTGGGCACCAGCATTTTGATGAATTAAATTATTCCCAAATATGTTATTACGATATCTCTAAAATAGAGCCCACAAGAAAGGAAGAATGGATTAGTTTACTTTTGAAAAATCATCACTATGTTATTTATGCAGCAGAACCAAATAAAGCAGTAGCATTTGAAACCATGTTACTTGAGAAAGATGATAAATAGTTGTGCTGCGCTATCAATATTTAAATTCCATTTGTCATCTAACACAAGTTCTAGTCAATTCATATTAATATGCAATGAGATATTAAATCTGAGTAAATCTATCAGGTTTGTGGGAATAGCAAACAATCTTGGTACATTATTAGCCACATCATACAGGGAGGGGCTGACACCACTCATGACAGAGGAGGAGACTAAACATTATGCAGTACAGGCTGTGCTGAGAGCTGCGATAAGAGAAGACTTTGTAAACAGACTAGGTAATCTAAGACATTCTATCGGAACATATAATAGATTAATACGTGCTACTGTTCCAATTATAAAAGAGGAAAATCTTCCAACTAAATTCTTTATTTTGCTGTCATTTGATATAGGTACTGATGTTAAAGGGATTATAGAAAATGAATTGATACCTTACACTCATAAAAATATAATATCGTTCGCATGACTGAAAAAATGTCTCCTTCATGATTGATCCTATTTTACATTTGTTTCAAGAGAGACGCTCCTTATACTTATCCCAACTATGGGCCCCATCCTAGTATAACAGCTGATTTAGCAGCTGCGTCATCTAATGCTTCCTTGGGGTCCTTTGTACCGTAATAAATTGCGTCTAATGCTTCTTTAATATAATGAGCAATTTGGGGATACTCCGGAATATTTGGCCTAAATCCTGCAGATGGAATAGCGGATATCATTTCATCATAGTAAGGAAATAAAGTCGATGCCTTAATGCGGGATTGCCCTTCTCCTATTGCAACTTGGGTCGGCAGAAGCCTATGTTCTACAAGCCACGGACCAAGTATTTTTGGTTCAACCATTAGTGCTACCAATTTCCATGCTAGATCCTTGTGCATAGATGTAATCGGTATGCTAAATTCCCATCCTCCCATTAAAGTGGAACTTTGATTACCTTCATTTGGAACTGGAAACATAGGAAGAAATCCAATTTGATTTTCAAAATCCTGTAACGGAACAAATTGTCTTGGCATCCAAGATCCCTCTATCATAACTGCAAATTTTCTATTGATAAATTCTTCACCCCAATGATGTTCTTTCTGGGGATTTATTCCTGCATTTACTTGATCCTGTATAAAGGAAAGCGCCTTCAACCCTGCAGTGCTATTGAAAATAGGAAACCAGTAGTTACCTTTTGTAGGGTGTCCGCCTCTCTGTTCTAGGATATCTCCTCCAAGCATCCAAAGATAAGGATACCATAAGTCTGGAGAATGTGTCGCTCCTGTAAGATGAACTCCTTCTATTCCTTTCGGCCTGAGGACTAAATTTAGCTCTTTTGCTGATGCTATGTATCCGTCCCATGTTTTCAGTGAGTTGGGATCTACACCGGCTTCCTGTAGCATATCTTTCCAATACCATATTCCTCTTATATCGGTCCAAGCCCATATACCATAAATTCTTCCTTGCGACTTCCCACCTTCCCAATTTCCAAAATACCACTCTTCATTTCCATCTCTATTCCACTGTTTTGTAGTGTAATTTGTAAGATCTGTGAGCAATCCCTTTTGTGCAAGATCACCCAACCATATTTGATCTATTGTAATTATGTCAATCGGAGTTTGATTAGAAAGTAAACGGATTATTTCATCTCTGGTCGAATTATCGGATTGAAATTCGACATAATTCACATTTATAGTAGAATTAGATTCATTCCGCAATACATTAAGGGCATTATCTATCAGAAGTTTTCCTGCATTAGGGCTTGAAACTATTTTATTGAATAATATTGTAAGTGTAACATTATTCTCGTCCTGTGTTCCGAGCACAACATTGAC
>JARBAV010000258.1 GCA_029237515.1 Nitrososphaerales archaeon | reverse complement strand
CAACATGAAATAGCGACTATCGGCTTCTTTGGCGGTGCGTCTAGGATAGGCAGTGTAATGGCACCAACATACACTATGATGTTTGGAGGCTCAGCAGGAGAAAGTGGTGAATTAGGGCGCGTCATAATGCGTGTTCCGGCAAAGCGGGTGATTGATACGGTTCTCAAAATAATAGAAATCTATAGGAAGGAACATGTCGAAGGTGAGACACTTCGCCATTGGGTTGACAAGGTGTTGAAAGGTGAAGCGATCGGCACCGTCCATGACATCGAAGACATTAAGGGAGCCTTAGCTGCTGTTGTGCAGCTTCCATCAGTAGACCAAAACCCCGAATCGTATCAGGATTACGGTAGCGATACAAGATTTACTGCAAAAACTGCTAGAGGTGAATGTGCCGCTTAGTTTGGTATGACGTCGAAAAGGGCCTTGTCCATGGATAATCACAAACAGAGCAAGAAACTCCGAGGCAGAGGTAGTGGTTTAGAATCCGAGTACTATTCAATTCCCGACACTGTGTGCGATGTCAACACCCTGTCCTCCCTGAAAAGGAAGAAGAGTGTAAGAGTCGTAGATGTACGAAAGGAAGAGGAGTATACTAGAGAACACATACCAGGGGCAGTTTCCCTGCCGCTCGCTAAGATCTTGGAGAAAGAAAGCCCGGAACGTTGCATCGAATTGTTACAAGATATTGGAGTGAATGAGGACCTACCCGTGGTTACCTATGATGACACATTCGGCGCATTGGCTGCACGAGTCGCATGGACATTCCAATATATAGGTCATCAACATTCATCCATTTTGGAAGTCACGTTCGCACAATGGAAAAGTATGGGATTTCCCACAGAGAAAAAGCCAAACAGTTACAAATGGCAGCCCCATCCCCTGAAGATCAATCAATCGATATATGCTGACCTCGCTTACGTTGAGAAAGCGTCATCAAATAAGGTTCTAATTGATTCTAGAGAGAGACTTAATTTTCTTTCCGAACATATTCCAGAGGCAGTGAATCTTCCGTATACTATGCTTAGAGCAGATGGGAAAGTTTTGAGCAAAAGCGATGATATTAGACGTTTGTTGCAAAATAGGGGGATACACGAAAATTCAGAACTAGTAACCTACTGTGGCAGCGTCGGCACATTGTCGGGTTTAGTTTACTACGGACTTAAACTTGCTGGCCTGAAAAATGTGAGATTGTACGCAAGATCTTTTAAGGAATGGAAAGCATTAGGCAAGCCAAAGGCAGAATTCAAGGATGCTAACTATTGGGATCTATCAGCAGAGTAGCGCGGGGTGAATTGGATACTCGCTTGAGTAGGCAATAGACTAATTTGATAGATCCATGCAGCGTCGCATAAATATCCAATCAGTGTTCAAATAGCCTACCATGTTTTTGATTTAAGTTTAGATACTAAGTGTAAGTCAACCAGTCGATCAGCTGTTGTATTGGTTGGCATTGAATCTGTATTCTAAGCGCGCCAAGAGGTGACTCGCTCTCTCTGTCTATCAACGCAACCACCCCTGCGGCCGCCGCCTGCTTGTTCAAAAGAAAGGAAGTAGTATTCCCATCTAAGTTGTTGATCAGCATTCTTCTAAGGACCGAGGCAGTTCTACGTGACTTGACTTGTTCGTAAACGATCGAAAGAGATTCAATTTGATTGGACGTTCCCACCAAGATACTTTGACTTTCTACAAATGTTGTAGATAGCCGAATTATTCTTTTAAGTGCTGCCTCCAACTTAGCTTGAGATTCCGTCTGATTAACGTGTGTATGTACAGTTAGTCGAAAGTTAGAGCATTGTGGCGGTCTTTTCAATCTCGCAATTTAGATCATTTCGAAGAGTATATTTGGTCTTCGATACCTTGATTTGATAGGAGAAGATCCGGGGAATCATTCGGACCAATTTGATATTATTTCTCTGATTTATCAATTCTTGCTCATATATTATATATGTGAGCCAACACTTTCAGATCCGGTATATTCTATGTCAAGAAAAGTCCGTGTTGCTATTGCCGGGGTCGGGAATTGTGCTTCCGCCCTTATTCAAGGAATTCACTACTATGATGCGAATAGGTCTGATGCTATCGGCCTAACTGCATATTCACTTGGTGGAATTGATCCTGGAGATATTGAATTTGTTGCAGCATTTGATGTTACAGAGGGTAAGGTGGGTAAAGATCTTTCGGAGGCGATATATGCAGAACCCAATAACACACCGAGCATAGTTAACGGGCTAGGTAAGCTAGATGTTCGAGTGGAGAAAGGTTCTGTCCTGGACGGTCTGGGTAAACATTACCTAGAAAAAGTAAAGGTTTCGGATGCCCCCGATACTGACATAGCAGCCATTTTAAAGGACAGCGGAGCTGAAATACTCTTAAACTATCTTCCGGTTGGAAGCAGACACGCTACACAATTCTACGCTGAACAATGTCTGGAGACTCGAAGAGTATCGTTCATAAATGCTATTCCAGTTTTTATCGCCTCGGCACCTAAATGGCAGCAGTCATTTGAGGGCAGAGGGCTGGTTTGCGCAGGCGATGATGTAATGAGCCAACTCGGAGCAACTGTTGTGCACAAAAGCCTAGTTAAGTTATTTGTTGATAGAGGGGTCAAAATTGATGATACTTATCAGCTAAATGTAGGTGGAGACATGGATTTCTATAATATGCTTGATGAAGATAGGTTAGAAGATAAGAGAATTAGCAAGACCTCTGCAGTTCAGGCAATGTCGCCATATCCTATCCCAACACGAATCGGTCCTTCAGATTATGTTGGATTTCTCAACAATGACAAAATTTGTTATTTATCAATTAGGGGCAAATACTTTGGCAAAATCCCAGTCGAACTCGATTTAAAGTTAAAGGTTGTCGATGCATACAACAGTGCAGGCGTAATGGTAGACGCAATTAGAGGGGTAAAGTTAGCAATGGATAGGAATATTGCTGGTTCGTTAGAGAGTGTGTCTGCTTATTGCTTTAAACACCCACCGGTTCAGATGCACTACCTAGATGCTAAAGAGAAGTTTTTAGAGTTTGTAGAAGGGAAAAGAGAACGATAATAGACCACGTATAACTTTAAATTTAATCGATCATATATGCAAGTTTCAGATTACTATCTCGCTTCTATGAAGTGCTATTCTCCGTCTACATGTCTTTTTATTCTATCCATCTCTTTGTCGACAGCTTCTCCCATTACATCTAGTTCGTTTATTCCACCGATCTTATGATATGTCAACTTTTCTAGAACGTGGATTATACTTCTTGCAGATCTATATTGAGGGATTTGGGGTTCTTGGATCTCTGCATAAAGCCCAACTGCTTTGATCCCATTAATTTTCGAAAAACCAAGAATCGATCCGTTGAATCCAGTGATGTAAGAAGGCCTTTCCGTCTTAGCAATCCCTAAACGCGTAATCTGCTCTGTTAGGGCTTGTGAGTTTGTAGTTACATATGTCATTGGATTTTTTCCAAAATTCGAGTCAGAGTGAAATGCCCCACATGTATAGATAAGTTGTGCAGAATATTTTTTGGCAACATTGATCACATCATTACACAGATAAACCAATTCTTCGCTACTCTGAGGTTGACCATAACCGCCGCCAAAGAGGATCATATTTTCGCCATAGCTATAGTCCCAACTTTCTGGGTTAAATTCAATGTAGCCTCCTCTATCCATCACATAGTTCGGATAATTCGAACGCACGAAGCGAAATGGGATTGCTTTAAAACTCTTCCTTAAGAAATCTATAACGATACTACCTACGTTCCCCATATCCTGCATCGCTGCTATCACGATGGGTCTATTAACCTCAGGTTCTCTGATTTGGTTTACTTCCATTGCCAGTCATGTTTAGGTAATCTCCAAAAGATTAAAAACATTATACTCTGGACTTTACTGCCTCAAGACTGTAATTTGGATTGGCCTCATCGATCTATTTGAATAAAACCTTTTAGCATCCTATGTGCTTATTTCAATTTAAGAATTCTATTAGCTTGGGGCTTTGCGTATAATTATTGGCACGAGGTCTATCAGGTTCAGTCGGTTTGTCAGATTGGTAGGCTGAGTCGAGCAGGCGCCGTATCACGTTTTCATTCACAAAAAAGGAAACAATTCTTTCAAACTCGTTATCGGTCATTCTTCTACTACGAGAAAACCGCTAATGCTTATATTGGTTATTTCTATTGGATTGGCTGATTTTTTATGGCAAATTCGAATATTAGTTTGTCTCAAAGTTTGTCATATCCTATGTTATTTATATACCGGTTCATCTCAATTATCTGCACCTATTTTCCTATAGGGGCCTTTTAGAAAGCCCCCTCTAGGGGATGCAAACTAAAAATGGTAATATTCCATGGATTCTAGTAGACCACGCGATGTAGATAAAGAAGCAAAATCCGATATGAAAGACGCAGTTTCGTTTCTTCTAAAGGGCGGCTCTTTATTGAGTGCACCTTGTGCGATATGTAAAGGCGTACAAATCAAGTACAAGAATGAGATAATCTGCATCAACTGTGGAAAACAACGGCCTGCCGACGAAATCATTGCAGAACCTAGATCCGAGCACCAGCTCAAAATTGCGGAAGACCAATTTCACGATCAGCCATCGCTTTCGTCTGATACCTTTGAAGACGAGATCGAAGAAAGGATAGCCGAACAATTCAAGTTTCTAAAGAGTGAGTACGGTGACATGTATAAGGAAAAGCAACGAATCGAACTGATTGAAAAGTACCTTGATCTATTAGATAGACTCAGGAACTATACTAAGAAAGCTCCTTAATAATCATAAAAGCAGCTGGATCGGAGAAATGTATCACATCACATAGGACTGGAGAATATTCGAATATTCTAACCTCGGCTTGAATCATTGCATGAAATTGGCAGAACGTCAAATATGTAATTTTACTTAGGTTGCACTGCTATTTTCCCCGTTCAGCCCACGCATTGAAGGAGGAGTCAATAGAACTTCGGGATCGGTAATGACTTCTTGAGGAGGAAGATCATATCGCTCTCTCAAATCT
>JARBAV010000257.1 GCA_029237515.1 Nitrososphaerales archaeon | reverse complement strand
TTAGTTGCGGTTACAAAGCGGAATATCTTGAAAGAAACGGATGGAATATTTTGGAGCTCTGTTGAAAAAATCAGCCGTCAGTTTCCTGGTATTGAGGTAGAAGAGTATTATGTTGACAATATGACTCAGCAGCTAGTAAAAAATCCTGAACGATTCAACCATAACATACTTTTAAGTACAAATCTGTTTATGGATATTGTTTCAGAGTGTGCTTCAGGTCATGTAGGTTCAATCGGTAACGTTTATTCTGGAAATTTTGGAGAGAGTTATGCGATGTTCGAGCCTGCACATGGGAGCGCCCCAAAATACTCTGGAATGGATAAAGTGAATCCAGTTGCTTCTATCCTTTCAGGCGCTTGGATGGTGAAGTATCTAGGAGAAACTGATATCGCTAGTGCAATCTTTGAGGCGACTGAAAAAATAATTGCAGACGGAAAGTTTGTAACATATGATCTCGGAGGGGAGTCGTCTCTATCCCGCATGAGCTCTGAGATTTCCCAAAAATCATCGAATCTGCTGCGGAAATGAGATTATCTCCTTAGGTTTATTCATTGTGAACTGATTGATGAAAAAAACTAATCTCTTCTACCAAAAGAGTTTCGAAGAACAGTTTTTTTCTAGAAATTGTTCTTCTATATAGCCCCAACGATGCTACCTCTCTATAGAATTGAGACAGGTTAGATAGACTTGACAAGAGTATCAAAATCGCTCCGTGCTGGCGCAACAGGCATATTGCTGATTTGAGAAATTCTATCGCCGTCTCTGAACCTATTATTCCACCGTATATGGTCCTGTCAAAAATGTCGTTGTCGTCAAAAGGAAGATATGGTGGGTTGCTGACAATAAGGTCATATTTCTGCGTGGTTGCAAGAGCTTTAGCTCCATCACAGCAGACCAAATCTGCTTCCACGTCATTAGATTGATTGCAAAATGACAAGGCAGCGTAATCGATGTCGGTACCAACTACTACAGAAAATCTCTTGCTAAGTTCTCTTAGAATGACCCCTGATCCGATACCAATTTCTAAAGCCGACTTTCCTCTATATCTTGCCAACGAGTCCAGCATAAGGTATGTGTCGTCAGAAGGTTGATATCTGAGAATCTTTCGTAGGACACTTTCATCCAATCCGATGTTTAATTTTTTGTAAGACAAACCACCCTCACTTGATTTGTTAGTCAATAGTCTCTAAGATTGTTTAGCCGCGGAGATGCTCATGCTTCTTGCTATATCTACTATTTCATTTGGACTTAATTGACAAATTCTCTTTGAAGAGTCAAGACTGGGTCCAAGTCCAAGTAACGAGGCAACTTTGTGGACGTTTCTCTTTTTCTGTGAGAACAACAGTCCGATATTCTTTATTATGTCATGGGAAAGTTTTCGTCCTGAGGGCACCAATTTTATGACAAGTGATGAAACCGTAGGTTGGGGACTAAATGAGTCATTTGTAACTTCAAACAATTCTTTGACATTAAAACAATATTCACATATTACAGAAATTGCTCTGTAGGATCGACTTCCGGGAGCCGAAGAGAGTTTTCTTGCGAATTCTTTCTGTACCATTATTATTGCCCTATTAAATTCATGATTGGTTAGCCAAAGTATAGTCTCTTTGCTCCTAGAATAGGGAATGTTGGACACACAAACATCAAATTCAAAGCTCATGGGTTTATGACCAAACGGACTCATGTTCAGTAAAAGCAGATTTCTAAAATGAGCCAGTTTTTGCTTCGCAAGCTCAAACTTGGCCTTGTCAATTTCAATAGAAATTACATGGCCTGCCTTCCTGCAAAGATGGGATGTGAGAGCACCCTCCCCTGCACCGATCTCTAACACTTTATCAGTCTTTGCGA
Source organism: Nitrososphaerales archaeon (assembly GCA_029237515.1). Taxonomy (GTDB): domain Archaea; phylum Thermoproteota; class Nitrososphaeria; order Nitrososphaerales; family Nitrososphaeraceae; genus TH5896. The sequence goes on along the minus strand of JARBAV010000257.1, from coordinate 2,734 downwards.
GGTCTGCCTCGCGGATGATTTGTTCTATTATCACTGTATTTACGAGTATATGTTGACCTAGAGAGTTTGGACCTGTATATCTCATCTCCTCACGAAAAGATTCATTCGAGCCTCACCAGTTATTTCTTCCACGATTCTTTTCGCTATCAATTTCGCAGGATCCTTCAAGCCTATCCTGCCTTGTATATCCTGGAAGGATTCGAATTTCTTGGCTTCCCTCCCTTTTATTATCGCCATCATGTAAGTCTTCCCGATTCCTGGAATGAGCTCTAGAGCGTGAATTCTCGGAGTTACCGGCTGAGCAATATTCACATAATCGATAAACCGCTTTTCATTCTCCAAAACAATTTTTTCAACGGTCGCATTAAGTTCATTTTTAGCTGTCTGAGATATACTTGAATATTCCAATCTCCCAAGAACGCTGATAATCTTTTCTCTTCCATCTCTTCCTATGTACAGCCTTTCGCCTACTTCGAACGTTGCGTTTTCGTATCCCAATAACTCCAACAATGTGAGTCTCTCTTCGCCTATTGCTTGTATTATTACGCCCTCGCGACCCCTTACGGTTGAGGATTTTCCGCGCTGCGTGAAATCCAATATGTAGGCGTATTCTTCGTATTTTCTTTGAGGTTGGTGATGATGCACGTAACTATCATCAGTTCTCCAAGTACGATCGGACCTGTCCACAGACATAGACAATCGTTTAATTCCCACTTAATTGATTAGTGGCTGAATATTTAACCTTCAGCTTTCTGTTTCAATATCTCTAACATTTTTTCCAGCGTATTTGTCAAAATCAGCTTTTTCCATCCGAATGTAAATGATCTCAATTCCTCAAGCGACTTTGGTAATATGTTGACTAATTCTACTGCCTCTTCTTCTTTCAGTTCGCATTCCTTAATCTGTTCCTCGACCATCTTGCGTGAAGTTTTTGCATCAAGTTTCGAGAATCTTGTCACAAAATCAAAGGTCCACCTTTGGATCTGGTCCATTTCATCAGGTTTAACCTTCTCTAGAATTTCCTTAACCTCTGGTAAGGTGATTATTTCTTTTTTGTCAATTTCTGTCATTAAAATTAATTCACAGCTGTTAGATGTTTTACGTGATTGAGCCTAGTTTGCAAGATTTTCTGCTTATTACCGATAACCACAGAAGTTTTCAAAGTCCTTCTTCCGACTTGTAATACAGTCCCCACCTTTCCATGGTATCTCCTATGGGGCGTTGTCCTATGTTCCCTAGGATCTATGACAATGATTACCTTGTCACCAGGATTGTACTCAGTAAGTAGATAAGATAGTCCTTTTGGAACGTTATTCCGAGTCATAACTGAGCGAGACTTCCTCCTGTAGCCATGTGAGCTAGGCATTTTGTTTCCTATACTTGCAGGCCTTAATTTAATGTAACTGCCTTAAACATTCAATCTTTATCTGGATCAGCAGCTCCCTTTTCCGAAAGTGAGAAAAGCACCTCAGTTTCAGGGTGATAAGGACTGTCTACCATTCTAGCAATTCTATTCCTGCCTGAGCGTTTGAGGTATATGCGGTATGTGCTAGTATGAGCTACCACGTTGCCACCCGTCGGTCTAAATGCGTCACCAAAAATTGAATCTGGAGAAGACTGAATCTGGTTCGTAATTATAACAGCAACACCATATGTTTCAGAAATTCTCAAGAGGATGTGCATGAATTTGTTTAGTTTCTGCTGCCTTTCTGAGAGAGTAGCCCTACCCAAGAATTCCGCTCTATAGTGTGCAACTGCAGAATCCACGACAACTAGCTTAACCCCATTGGCATCTATTATTGGGCCTGTTTCGTCTATTATTAATTCCTGATGTGCTGAGTTGTATGCCTTAGCTACAATGATGCTATCAAGCACATGGTCAGGTTCGATATTTCTCGCGTTACATATGGAAACGATGCGTTCAGGTCTAAAGGTGTTTTCAGTGTCCACATATATTGCTTTACCGCCCAACCCTCCATGGGCTCTGTCCTGTGGTACCATCACGCACAAACTGTGACATATTTGTGTCTTGCCGGTTCCGTATTCTCCAAAAATTTCCGTGACAGCACGAGTTTCAAGCCCTCCCCCGAGTAAGGCGTCAAGATTTCTTGAACCTGTTGATGCTCGTTCAGCGGTAAGACGGTTGTTATACAATTTTCGTGCTGTTACAAAGCTTTTCTCCAGCACACCCGCATCCTCAAGTCTTTGTCGAGCCCGATTACAAAGAATTGCTGATTTTTCGATATCCATCCCAGTAGCTTCCGAAATGTCAACCGGGCCTCTAACAACCAAATCTTTGAGTGACTTAAATCCAGAGTTTTCAAGATGCGTTCTTGTGGCGATACCTATCTCCTCTATAGAACAAAGATCTAGCGCAGTCTTTGGAGCATCGTCGTCGTTCAAGGGCTAATACTGGTAGACAATCCATTCTTAATTAGTCTTAGGTGAAAGATTATTGTAATGTAATTCTACAGTTGAACCGTCGGCAGCCAACTTTTAAGAGCTAGAAAAAGGATAATCTAGTTAACTACGCACTTCGTTGAGCCAGGCAGACAAAAACTTCGCAATTGATCCGATTACCGTAAATGGAAACAGATATTTGACTTAAATCAATCCTGCCAGATGCAACAATTAAATAGTAAAACTAATGTTTTGTTTTCTTGTTTATCCTGGTGCGATAATTGCTAGTTGATTTGAACCTAAACGGGAAACAAGTCATTATTGTAGGTGGAGG
>JARBAV010000256.1 GCA_029237515.1 Nitrososphaerales archaeon | reverse complement strand
TTAGCTGTTTGAGAGACTAATCGCAGCATTATTCTGAAAAGAAATCCAGAGCCTATGTAGGCTCTGGCATTTTGCTCGTTCTGAAATACAATTCACTCGAATAAGAAATCAAAGTTTCTAATGCTAGGCGCCAATGTAGTCTGACACAAAGAAAATGAAGAAACTTAAAAAAGATTACCAAAAGCATTTAATACATCAATCAGTTGTAAGTAAAATCATATAGTATGAACTTATTTCACCGCACCAAATACGAATGCGATCAAGATGGAGAGAAATTTAAGAGCTATGATGAGCTTATACAACATGCAAGACATGTTCATCACCATCCAATTGTAAAGTGCCGTAACTGTGGAAAAGAGTTCATACATGAAAAGGATAGATTACATCATGAAAGGGAAGAGCATGAAAAGACCATAGACTATAGATTGCATAAAAACTTGGACAAACCTGGAAAGAAAACTACACCACAAGATGAAGTATATGATCACACCCGTAATTTCGGGGACAACTTTTAAGTTTCTATCAATCAAGATTATTGTGCCCCTTACATTCGAACTAGATTCAACATAAAAAAAACCAATTCATGGGTACCGTGTACATTGGTAGACTGTTATTACCGATATCAGCATCTACAATTCTTTCCACCGGTGAGTTAAGGTTTGTGAAGCGATTCTTGCTAAAAGTAAGTTGGTATTTGAAAGTCGATACAGATTAATGTCACAGTATGGAATTTCTTGTGATGTTTGACGTCAAGAATTACTCAGAGCTCCGAAATCGAGGAGTTAGGGTGGCTTTATTAAGTAGCTTATCATTGGTATCAGTATTTATGATTTATAGTAGCCTAACCAGCTCCCAAGACAATCAATCGTTTCAAGTGAGCACTCAACTCATGAATCTTGCAAACATTGTATTGTTTTGGACTTTTGTATCCATTCCCATCTGTATCTACGGAATTTATCTTCTTTTCAAAGCTGAAACAGCCAGAGCGTATTCCAGGGGTAGCCCTTTGGGTTATTACTTAATGGTAACGTTCAGTGATATTAAATATTGGAGAATTATGATAATATCTTCTGTGCTTTATTGGATTGGCTTCGCATTCTTGTCACAAATCCTAATATACGAACCTAGTATGCCAATCAGCGAGGGAGATGGAATTGTGACTCCTTCACTGAGGGTTACGCCTTGTTGCAACTTGCCTGGATACGTTCCAATGTTATCCGTATATCTAACCGAGTATTTCACGATATTAATAATTCCAATTAATTTTGTACTTTCTATTGCTATATCAGCAATGGTTGGATTTAACCTATCATTAATGGTCTCTTTCTTTAGTATGTCAAGAAGTCAGATCACAAATAAGAAACTTTCAGTCGTAAGTGGAATAGGTATAACTGCGGGGCTCTTTGTAGGATGTCCAACCTGTGCAGGAAGTCTAATCTCGCTATTCGTCGGATTTGGATCAGGGGTTGCTGTAGCAGCTTTAGCTCCTTTTCAGACCCTATTCCTTTTAATAAGTATCCCTATTCTAGTGATATCACCATTTATAGCATCTAGATTAATGAAAAATAATTTCGCTTGCAATTTCAGATCGAATTCTGTCGGAGCAAACTAGAAGCATAGGCATATCGAGTATTCATCTTCTGATGGCAAACTTTAATCAAAGTGGTTGCGGAGAGACTGAGTCTGCAGTAATATCATTTATCTAATAGACTATCCTTCATTAACACAAGTTGTGAAGCCGCCTTTATAGAACAATTTCAATTACTGCAGGTTATCGGATCAAGTATTCCTTCTTTTACTATGCCCCAACGAATTCTCTGATCTATGGACTCGTCGCATTATATGACATAAGCTGACATACTAAGTGGATTTCCTTTTAGCGATAACATTTTGTTCTAACGTTGGCAGTACTTTAGAAATGCTGTCAAGATACATCTGAACATGCGGCTCTGCAATCCACATTTTTTTCTTCTCGTCCTCGAAAAGGTATCCATATCTCTGAGAACTTCCGACCCTCTCCCGAGATTTAAGTAGGTCCATGTACTTTGTAGAGATGGTTGATTCGTCAAAGCCATGTTTACGTGCTATCAAGTCAATCACTTGATGAATTCCTGATCCATGTTGAGCTGCTTCCTTGGAACGATAAGCGATATCCCTCGGAATACCCAATTCTTGTGCGAGTTTTCTGTGTACGTGCTTGCCAAATGCATCTGACACACCCTTGACATTCAAACGTAGATCTATTTTCATGCTTAGTCTGATCAATTTCAAGTCAAGAAACGGCTCTCGCATTTCAATGCTGTGAGCCATAGTAATTTTATCCTCTCTCTCCAGTGTCTCCTTATACAACAGCTGTATATCCTCATTCATATAATGACGCAAACCAGCATACCCTCCTCCGTCTTTTACTATCTTACCGTACCATGAGTACCCTCCAAATAGCTCATCTGCTGCTTGTCCAGAAAACATCACTTTAATGCCATCTTCATGAGCCAGCTTTACAGCCGCATATACAGGGATAGCAACTTCCACTTGACCAGCATTTGTATGTTCAATTGTATTAATTACCTCAGGGATCATTTCTTCTACTTCATTGTAGGTTAATTCATTGACTCTTAATTTCAAATTCAGTTTTTTTGCAATCTTTCTGGCAAATGTTATATCACTTGATCCTTCCACCCCACCTGTATAGCATATAACTTCACGAACCATCTTCTTGGCGAGCCAGGCAATGATTACGCTATCAATTCCTCCTGAGAATATGATGCCTATTCGATCAAAATCTTGGGTGCGCTTTCTCATAGATGAAACTAAGGCCTTTTTGTACGCTTTAATTGCAGTGCTCAACGTCTTGTACTGAATCTTTTGATTACTTACAGGGTTCCTTGTAATCTTCTGCTGTTCACCAAATGAACCGTCGGGCATGATAATTAATGCTGATCCTGGATGAATTCTTAGAGTTGGTTCCTTTAAGCCAATCTTCCACAGTGCTTTTCTCTCAGATGCAAAGGCCACTAATTGCGAGTTCTGGCCATAGTAGAGTTGGCGCACACCCATAACATCTCTAATCAGAGCAATCTCACCAGTTTCCTCATCTCTTATCACAATAGCATACACACCGTCCAATTCAGAAACCGTCTTTTTTATGGCACCTTGAAGATCCCTAGTCCTGGCATAATTGTCTTCGAAAATATGTGCTATCACCTCGCTGTCAGTTTGGGAAACAAATCTGTGTGAACTTTCAAGTTTGCTCCTCAACTTCTTGTAATTGTAGATTTCACCATTGTGCTCTACAATAAACCTACCATCACAACTTCTAAATGGCTGTTGCCCACAGGTTCCTCCTACAATCGCTAACCTGACATGTCCTAAAGCAGAGCAGCTATCTGACATGGGATGTTTTCTAAGGTCACTTACAGAATCGGTTTGGACTATTTCCTCCGCAGCGGCGATCGTTGCCCCATCTGGGCCTCTACATGCAATACATGAAAGCATAGATTCCACTAAAGGCACTACATTTTCTCCGGTCTTACTCAAAATACCAACTATTCCACACATACTATTATCACTAAATCGACGAGGACCGACTCAGTTCCAAAACATAACGCCAGGAGCTAATTCAGTTCCGGTCATAATAGGTTACTCTCAATCCCTTAAAAGCGTTTTTATTGGTTCCAAGAACCAAATTGACGATAGTTTCAATGTAGGAATAACATCTGTCTTACCACTTGTTGTTAGACCTTCTGTTTTCCCTTACTGATTGCGAGGTCTATGGCCTTACGGAGTTCTGCGTCATTCTTATTTGTAGAATCAATTCCCAAGGTGTCTGCAATAGACTCTAGCTTCTCTCTATCAATTGAAGATCCATCAGCAATATCCTTCGCATTCATCTGGTTTAACTCCTGCTTAGCCTGAATTTTGGCCTTCTCATATTCAGAAGAAGCCCTTCCAACGGATCGTGCTATTTCCGGGATCTTCTTTACTCCGAAGAACAAAACAACCACAATTATTATAATAAAGACCCATTCCAATCCACCTACCCCAAATGCTTGCATCAAATAGCTTGAAGCGATCATAAGTCGGTACAAGTATTATTCCGACCCTTCTGCATTTAAGTGTTAATTCTGATTGACGTTATTGGTACCATCAGAATTTTGTACTATGAGTCTCTGCTTCTGAATTGGCAAGACGCTTGTTTTCACTTTCAGATCTCCTGATTACCATTAAGCCAGCCAAATAGAGAAGTAACATAGGAGCCACAACAAGCCACATACTAATTCCACCTCCATCAGGGGTTATAATCGCACCAAATATCACGAAGATTATTACTGCGTACCTAAAGTTCTTTTTCCAAAATGCCGCATCGACAACTCCAGTCAAAGAAAGTGCATACATGATGGCTGGAAGCTCGAAAGAAAGTCCGAACGCCAGTAAAAGCTGAAGGACAAAAGGGAAAAACTCGTTTATATTAAAGAAGGTGGCAACACCGATAGATTCACCATAGGTGTAGAGAAAATTTAGTATAAATGGAATGACAAAGACATAGGAAAAAATTACCCCAATAACAAAGAGAAGAATTGTCGGAGCAAAAGTCTTGACCGTTAGGACGCTCTTGATTGATTTACCGAAGGCAGGGGAAATATACGCATACATTTCTCTAATTATCAAGGGCATTGAAAGCAAAATACTCAACAAAATGGCAATATACACTTGAGAGAAAAATGCTTGTCCCGGTGCAGTTTGAATTAATGAAACTTCAGTAGGAAGAAGAGTATTTTCCATGAATTTCGTTAGCTGTATAGCAACATTACCAAACGGATTATAGTAGGGGTAGTAAATGGTGATATTAATTGAATTTGATGCCAGTTGATTACTGCCGCTATTAGGTGATTCACTTGAAGTAATCGTTCCAGAGCTTGGATCAAATGACAAATGAATAGTGGTCAGCCCAAAACTTAGGCAGAATGCTGTAATGACAAGCATGGCAATTACAATACGAATTAATCTGAGACGTAATTCGTCAAGGTGCTCGCCAATAGTCATTTCCACCGGCAAATCCATCGAGTACGATTTACTTCTACAACTTACTAATATAATTGTGCTAAAATGAATATACCGCTATCGAAACAATTATTTCCTAACGCGAGAAAGTGGCTAACAATTCTATTTTTATATCGGTGTTATAGATTTGGCATAGTGTTTAAATAGTTTCAGCATGAAACGACATTTAGTGATATAGATGCCAGTCGCAATAATTCCAGATGTTAGCGAACAACACTGTATAGGATGTGCTCTTTGCGTAGAAATTTGTACAGCACTAGGTCCTGATGTCTTAAGAGTAAAACCAGTTGAAGGGTGGAAGAGAGGAAAGGCATTCGTCTTTTATCCTGAAAGATGTATCTCAGACGGGGCTTGCATAGGCGTTTGTCCAACAAAGGCAATCTTCTGGATGAGACCAATGGAATATACCCCAGGTCAACCAATTCCACTCAAGAAGAATGCGTTATTCACAAAGGGCTGGGAAGAAGGTTAGAGTCGTAATTGGCCTAAATTTTTTTTTCTAATTTTATATCCGGGCTATGAGCGACAACAGGGATTAAGCGTAGGTTTTTCGACCTCGGAGTGTGTCATCCTGGGATTTAGTTTTCGTAATAATTAATTAGACCGCTTGATCGATTAAAGTTGCTAGAGAAAATAAAGTATCATCTTATGTGGATTTGGGGCCAAGAAGAAGGATTCATGAAGCGAGGCAAGGAGGGGATGCTTGTGATAACGAATATGCGAATCGCATTCATAATGAAAACGAAAATGAAGTACCGCGTACATGAGGAATATTCGCTTAGGCAGCTAAGACGTTTTAAGGACGGTGAATCTGTCTTACTGCCCGTTGAACGCTATGAAGAAATAGACCTTCAGAACGATTTGGCTGAAAGTGATAAAAACATGGATATTCCCTTCGACAAAATAATCAACATCGAGCAAGAAAGGAAAAAATGGGGAACCTTACTCAAACTTAAGTTTATTGAAAATGAAGGTACTAGAGGCTACAAATTCATGGTCGTGAAAGGATGGGTAAAGTATCCTCTTAAAGACCCTGTTTCGTTCCAGCAATTGAATTGGGACCCGATTATAGCCCTAATAAAGAAGTAGCAAACCTGTCTCAGCCAGAAATTAAATAAAGCTCTGGAAAGTTAGATTGTATGCCAAGAGTTCTCGTCGGCAAAAGGTCAGACATTCAGGAGGGCGGATTTGCCAGTGTCACAGTCGGAGGTAAACAAATCCTAGTGGCAAAAATTCAAGGAAGCTATTTTGCAATTGACAATATTTGCACACATGAAGGCGCAGAATTGCACCAAGGCGAGTTACAGAATAAGGAACTCACTTGTCCATGGCATGGAGCTAGATGGGACTTGACAACTGGACGATTGATTTGGTTCCGTGAATTTTTGGAACCAATACAATCCTATACAGTCGTAATCGAAGATGATACCCTCTTTGTAGAGATCTAGATGCAGGACAATCGAGTAAATAATGGACTGATATTGCCTCTAAATCCCCCACAAATCCGAGATTGTAATATTCATTTTTACCTAAATAATGGAAAGTTGAGACTTCTGAAATTTGCATCGCTTCGATTCGAAGATACAGGGTTATGTAAAGAATCTTAATTTATTGGAAGTATGCTCTTAGATAGACGTTACTGCTTCATTGAACATTGGATAATTACCTTGGGTGGAAAGGAACTCTACAGGTTAATCACAATTATATTGTCTTACGTAGGCTAGATACACTACCGCGAAGTTAGCCCAGACTGGTTAAGGTACGAGCTTCCCAAGCTCGGGATCGCGGGTTCAAATCCCGCACTTCGCATCTATGGATTTAATCGCGATTATACTTATCGACTTTGACTACTGTAGTAAATCGTCAATAAATCACCTTATCCTAAAAGATGAAAACAGCCTCCAGCCCACAATAGACGACTAACTTAAGATCATAGATTTCAAAATCCATCCCTGAAAACGAC
>JARBAV010000027.1 GCA_029237515.1 Nitrososphaerales archaeon | reverse complement strand
TTCTCCACTAAATCCTTAACACTCGGTCCTGATGATATTGAATACATCTTGATTTACACCAGTGTCATATCTAGTAATACTTATACAGACTGGAATTATTAAACTTGGGTTAACATTGTTATTTCCGTTTCAATCAGAGCATATTGGCACTTTACCATCTTTGCAGTCTAACACTCCGGTCGAAATCAAACAGTAACAAAGAATTTTAAAAGGGATCGTCATAAAAGCTAATTCAGTAAATTCTCACGAGCCAACTTCAGTAAATATATAGAGCATTGAACTTGGGTTAATGGAGTCTTAAGTCTTACCCCACATCTAGAACTCGACCTGGGATCAGGAGCATTGGAACAAACTATTTCGGAGGAATGAATTGATTAGGACCAGTATATTCATAGTGAATGATCTCTAATGTCAAGGAATAGCTGAGAGAATGGCAGAATCCGTCACATATCTTGGAGCACACTAGGATGATATTCATGTCATGCGGCAGCAGCCTAGAACAAAGTCATCATGTGAAGTTGCTTCCTTGTCTGCGTACCGTCACCGTTTTCTACCGCAATATTTGAATGTATGGCCAAACTACGAATAGAATAATAATCATTCTTAAGACATAAAGATCATTGTTGACGCGTCTATATTACTAATTTACGCGTATGATTTATTGATTCATATGAGAACGATTGTAGCCGTAGTAATTATGGCTATAGCGGTATCAATCGTTGGAGTTGGTCCGCTTGCTATAACAGACAACATAGATGCGAGAGAAAGTGGCAACTTACCGGCTGGATCCTCTGGTGGTGAAAGCGAAGGATCCGCTATCTATACCACAGTCTGTGGTCCGGATGCAGCACATGCATGCCAAACGTCTACTGGACAATAGCATCACATAAGGTAGGGAGCAACTAAACTTCACGCTTCTTTTTTTAGGGCCAAATCACCAAAGACGATAGTTAAGAGGGATCGTGGCTATCATAAAGCTATACTAACAGAAATGTTTTAACTTTATGAAATTGAAGAAAAACATGATGAAAGATAACGATAGTAAGAATATAGACGCATTGCTTAGGTTATACAACCTATATGACGAACATAGACATTCCATACTCTGGTTCTTAGAAGACCTTGATGCCAATAGCTACCAAGAATACCTACAGAAATATCCAGGTTCTTCAAATGAGCGATCTCAGTTTATTGTTGTTTGTGGTTTTTTTGAATTGTCAGGTACTATTGTAAAACATAAGTTGATAGATCTAAATCTCTATTTTGATATGTTTAATCCTACACCATTTTGGCAAAAGGCCGAACCAATAGTTAAGGGAATGAGAAAAAAGAGACCGCACATTTACGAAAACTTTGAGTCTCTAAATGATAAGAGATTAGCTTGGGCAAAGAAGAGAAAGAAGAAATTGTGATGGGAGAATAGAAATGAGTCAAAATAATGAGGATCTAGAGGAAAAGAAATTGTTAGGCTCAGGCGGCTATGCGATCGCCAAACTGACAGAGAATGAAGAAATAAAATCAAATCTTGGAGTGCCGCAACTATTCTTGGCAAACGTAGGAAGACTGCCTGAAGATAGATTTTTGAGATATTATTGTAACAAGTGTGGTAGGGAACATAATGGCTGTCCATTACTCATTTATGAAGTTCCAAATGAAAAGATGGCTGAAAATGTTATTTTGGTTGAAAAAGGAGAATACAAATGCCGGAATTGCAATAATACCATAGCCCAGTATCGTAAATTTAGTCAATAGAGAATGATATTATGGTTGTGATGATGAAGGAAGTTTCTGCAAGACAGGTAAACAATTCGATTTATTCTTTGCCAAGCAGTTGGTTTATTATTCAAATTGATCGCACATTCCCTTTTTTTACTATTACTTCTAGACAGAATACTCCACTAAAATTGATCCTTTACATTCACTAATTCTCGGAGCACATAATATCATATGGTAAACAAATAAAAGTATGCAACTAGGAATACGGCTACCGCAAACTGGCAGAAATCAAGTCAAAAAAGAAAATATCATACATCTTGCGGAAGAGGCTGATATTGCAGGTTTCCATTCTTTGTGGGTCCTAGAGAGATTGATATGGCCTATAAATCCACAGAATCCTTACCCTGGAAGTAAAGATGGAAAATTCCCTGATGACTGGCAGTACATTTTTGATCCAATTGAAACGCTGACATTTGTTGCATCAAAAACCAAAAGGATTAGGCTAGGAACTTCGGTCGTTGATATGCTGTTTCACAATCCTCTGATTCTATCAAAAAGGTTTTCTACACTTGATATCTTATCTGATGGAAGAGCTATTGCCGGTTTAGGAATCGGTTGGGCTCGAGATGAATATCAAGTCTCAGGAACTCCCTTTAGAAATCGAGGCGATAGAGCAGACGAATACTTGCAACTTTTAAAAAAGATATGGACAAAAGACGTGGTAGATTTTGAAGGAAAGTATTACAGCGTCCCTCCGTCAAAGATTGGTCCGAAACCACATCAGGTACCTCATATCCCTATCTATCTTGGTGGCTATAGTGAGAAGACCTTTGCAAGGATTGCAAAGTATGCTGACGGTTGGATTTGTACCATACGTGATTCGTTGAGACAAACGAAGTCAAATATTGAAATGATAAAAAGAGAATGTCTGAAAGTGAATAGGGATCCTGATGATATTAAAGTAGCTGCAATTGTCTATCCTAATATTGAATGTTTGAACAGCGATGACCATGTTGAACTGACTAATCCTAGAGTTAAATGGCAAACGCCACAAAAAAATTCCAGGTACCTTCTAAATGGTAACGTGGAACAAATAGCAGACGACTTGAGACAAATTGAAGAAACCGGAGTAGATCTTGCAATTCTTAATTATAATCGATCACTCATTGGCAATAGCATTGACAATATAATTAGTGTAACTGGACAGCTTCATAATCTTGTAAAGTAAAGCCTCATCTTAAAAGGATCAGAGACATTTGGCATAAGCTATTCAAAAATTATTAATCTTGTTGTGACGTAGTTAAATGGGATAGGTCACGACGAATAATAATTCGAACCTGCCTTGTCTTCTATTTTATTTATTGATAAATATTCTAAGTCCCAATCCTTTGAACATCATGAGTAGAGAAACAAAGAAACAAAGTGAAGGGACGGGATAGC
>JARBAV010000255.1 GCA_029237515.1 Nitrososphaerales archaeon | reverse complement strand
ATAAAGAGTTAATTTCAGTATATGCAGGCATTGAGCCAAAAAATAACACCAAAGTAGCTCATCGGAATATGGAAGGATTTGTAGACATATTCAATCTACATGATGATGTTGGAACTTTAACTTTGATAGGGCTTGAAGAACCATCAACTATCGCTCCTTTATCCGCTGTTTCTTCGACTTCCAGAGTAGCGTACAAAGGCTATCTCCCTCGACATCTGATGTACCAAGAAATGCAAAATAGTTCTGTTGGAATAGTGCCTTTCAGGAAACATTGGTCGCATAAATATATCAGTCCCAACAAGGCATATGAGTATGCACATGCAGGTCTCGTAGTTCTTTGTACATCTTCGCTTGTCCCAATAAAAAATATCCTTAGAGATTATTGTATGACATTTGAAGACTATGAAGATATGATATTACAGCTTCGAGATTGCGAAGCTAATATGGAAAAGATTTATGAAAAGCGATTAGCTGTCTATCATTTTGCAAAAGAAAATCTTTTATGGGAGAACTATGAACAGAATATTTTTGATGCATATAAGGCAGTTTAGAAAGAAAATCATGTTGATAAATAATAATTTATCTGGAAAAGTATATGAGACTAGAGATAGATTAATCAAGTTTATACGACGAGATATTCATTCCTTAGACTTGTAGGCTTACGTACAATCTTTACTAAATAAGAAATAAGGAACCAAATGAAAAATCCTATGCTACATGTGCCTACTGTTTTGGAGAGTATTAGCCTGACAATAAATCTGGATAGCAAACATTACTAATTTACAGTACATAACAACCACTCTTAGATACACTGACTAAATTATCAAAGTTAGTTAAAGGTAACCTGTTATCTGATATTACAAGACTATCTGAGGTCGTTAGTATATCCGATTTAGGAAACGCTATTGTAGATCCTTGATGATCTTCATTCCTTCGTTAGCGGTAAATGCTTTCAAGGTTTTTGTTCGCACATTTCCAGCTGACCCAGCTTTGAGCATCAAAGACATTACCGTTTCATCGTTTGGCGCTTCTATAATTATTACCACATCATACTCTCCAAAAGTATAGTACCCACCGATCAATTTTCCGCCAGCTTTCTCCAGCGATGTCTTAAACGAATTGTAGCGGTCTGCAGATTCATTGATCTTGCTAATCCCTTGTTCAGTCCACTTTACAAGTAAGATGTAGTGTGACAACTTGACAGTTAGATAGATTAGCTATTATTTATATATAGTGTGATGTGCCAGATATGTTTATTTATCTTCTGATCATGTCATCTAAATATCGGTAATGGCCGAAGAGATTGACAGACGAGTGCTATTTAAGACCAAGTTTCAAAGTAGGCTTCAGTTTAGTGGTCGAAGGGTTAAATCCGTACCTTCGAAGATTACTTTTGAAAATCTCCATATTATATTATGAAATTCACAGATACGCCTTTCATCGCTGCAGTTTCGATCTTTAGGATCATTCCGATCTTTAGGAAGAGGTAAATAGCTGGTTATAACAAGAAAGGCAGTGAATTTTCATCAGTTACAAAGACAGAAAGGCGCTAGGGCATGTAAGCAACAATATTTAATCTGACAAAGTCAAGTCGGAGTTGCTCATCCAATCTGTTACTATACTCCTTAATTTCCCTTAGGAACGTGTCGAGAAAGAGAGCTTTTAATTTCTCATCATTATTACTATTATTGCTTACCGACAGACGATCTAGATAGGATTTCATTATTACAGTTTTTATAAACTTCGTGTACACATTATGATTTGGTAAAACTACGGAATTTTTGGATGAGTATACATTTCTATTTACATATCCAGCCTCTTCTAACAATTTGTCTGTCTCATCAGGTTTAGCAAAATGCCATGGTTGCTTCCATTCTGTGAAGTATGCTTTGAATTGATGTGAATGTGCAATTCTTTCTAATACCGCGATAATATGTTGCAGATTTCCATGTGCTCCACACTGAATTAACAATTGCGCTGCTATCGGTTTGACTGGGATAACTACCATCATATACTTTATGGCTTTTAGCTGGTTTCAGCATTCCCCAAAAGCTTTGAAATGCTTTTCTATGATCTTGCACCCAGTGGAACGCTGAATTGGAAAAGATAACATCCACCTTTGTCGGTAGCTTTACGTCAGTGAAACTAGACTGAACTATTTCAACATTATCAAAGCATCGAAGATTACTCCTTGCTTGTTCTATCATATTAGAATCAATGTCAACAGCATAGACTTTCCCACTTGGAACTTTCTTGGCCAGATCTATGGTCAGCAATCCAGTACCACATCCCGCATCCATAACTATTTCATTCCCATGCCACCTTCGCAATTCAATGACCTGTTGACCCCATCTATACTGAACTAGATATGAAACTTGATCATATGCATGTGCATCCCAAGAGCCTTTTATTTTGTGTCTCAATTGTCAGCCAGCTGTATCCCAGTTATTGGTTATGCATGAATATTAATAATCTGATAGTCAAGCCCAAATTGTGGCATTGATAGCTTACGTCATAGCCTGGAATTTCAACCATGTCTATCAACTACTACGGCACTCTGCCTGTTTTATGCCATCATAATTATCTTCTATCATCTGTTGGATTCCTCTTTTCATGACATTGTTGGTATCTATCGATATTTCATTACCTTCTTCCCAAGTGAGGAATGGATTGGGCTGTATCCCTATACTGCCTTGTATTGTCTTAGTCGACGGATTAAAGTCTTGTAAGGTCAAAGCATTTAGTATCTGTTCGAAATATGGTTTTGCTGTCATTGCTTTTACAATATATTTATCTATATAGCTATTTTTATTGTTCATATCACCAACTTGCTGCTCCTCTACTACCTTGATGTCGTATTTGTCTGTAAATTCAGGAATTTCATTTTTGGTTCCGCTAAATATGATTGGTATGAGCGCGTTAGGAGGCTCAATAGCATTATATTGTGCTTTTAAAATGCTCATCCTTTTTTGGGTATCCAGATACTTGTACACCGCAAAAGCAGATCCCAAGAATTCATAACAAGAGCCGTCTATATTGATGTTTACATTCTTTTTAGGATAGAATCCATCTGCTACCCGACTTACCGAATGACAAAGACACATTTTTCTGACCAAGGATTCCTAAAAGTGTAGGGAATGTTACTAACAATCAGACTTATGCGGGTACTTACTTGTCTGATGAATTACTCCAGAGCACAGGTAATGGAACATTCGAGACTCCAGATGGAAAGTATTGCTTGGATATCTTCTGATATAGGAAAACCGGTTGATGGTCGTTGGGTTTTCTATGGAATAATGCTATTCAATAGTACGCAAAGCGAATCATTGTCTTTACTAAATAATAGCT
>JARBAV010000254.1 GCA_029237515.1 Nitrososphaerales archaeon | reverse complement strand
TGTCTTTGGTAAAGATTATGTACCTCCAAGGTTGTTCATTTTTTGATGACGGAGCCCATCTTGCTGCTTCTAATATAGAAAGCAATTTCGATCTTTCTACTGGTTTCGTCGAAAATGCTCTTGCGCTCCATCGCTTTGCGATAAGCTCATTTACCGGGTGGCCTGTCTTTGCGATATTAGTAATTATCTCCTCCGTTGCAGAATCACCTATTCTTGCTGCATACTTAGGACTAATTTTTGTTTCTGCAATTGTCCAGGTGATTAATTAAATCGGTAACCAAAAAATAATAAACTGAATTTCTGTAGAAACAAAAGAAGCAATTCCTAATAGATGCCAAATAGGCTTCTAACAGCAGGCCGGCTCAAATTACAGCTCCTCCATGTAACCTTAACTTTGCACAGGACGTATACTACGGATAGGCATTTAATTGATATTTCGGATTCTAAGGAGCGCAATAGTAATTTTTCTTGTTCTGAATGGAGATGGTGGATCTGTGAAACACTTGTTACATTTGACTCTATGTCCTAAAAGTTAAAATCGCCTCCGAAGTCCATACCCGAACCTCCAAAACTATCAAAACCCCCTCCTTCGAAGCCTCCACCACCACTACTATCGCTCCCAGAACCCACAGCGCCAGCGTCATCCTGGCCGGCAGTATCTGAGGCAGAATCTGTTGACTCTGAGGCGCTGCCAGCGTCGCCTGCCATCGAGCTCTCCTGAGGACTCATTGCCATCCCCATGAAGGACATCATCGAAGTGAAAAACAACACATTAATTAGACCAGAGAAAAGCATCATCGGTATCCATGCTCTATCGGCTTCCATGAATGATTGTAATTGGGATGTGTTACCATTATCGTAGGCCTGCTCGATGTCATTGGCCTTCTGTTGCAATTCTCGTTTTTTGGATTCAAGTAGGCTCTGACCAGTCTCATTGATGGAGAATTCTGTCTTGTTTCGAAAGAAGCCTTTCTTTTCCCTTCTGACAACTAACCGCTGAACTGCAAGATCGTT
Organism: Nitrososphaerales archaeon; assembly: GCA_029237515.1. Classification (GTDB taxonomy): domain Archaea; phylum Thermoproteota; class Nitrososphaeria; order Nitrososphaerales; family Nitrososphaeraceae; genus TH5896. Next base: position 3,624 of record JARBAV010000254.1, on the reverse strand, counting down.
GAGTATTAGCTCCACCTCGGATTTATCGAGTTTAGTTACCTTGCTTATCTTTTCAGCTGTTTTCATTCCTCTGCTGATTGCGTCCAACACCATGAAATGATTAGGACTATCATTAACCTTAACCTCCCTAGACATGTACTATGTTAAGTACTCACAAATTATAATAAATTATTGGTTTACTTTGTGTTGCAACGTAATGCCTTTTATGTCTAATATATTTACATATTTCAAGCAGGCATATTGACTTGGCAGGATCCAGTAAGCGCTTTATGGCTTTTGAAGGGGGGATTTTCATTCTTAGAGAATATCATTAACAAATATGAAAATAAGGCGAACATGAAGATGAACCTATTTGCTTAAGTCAATCAAAAATAGCGGACAACAGTGAGAAGATCACTAATTATATGGACGTATTGATCCCGAATCACATATGGAATATCTGACAACATTTGATCCTTCTGAGGAGATAGGGAAAAAATCAACTTAATTGTTAGAGATAATTAAGAGCCAACCCGAAATAACGTCACCAGATAGCAAGTTTGAAAGACTCACATGCAAGCCTTACAATAATAATCGATAATTAATTACTTACTAAAATTAATAAAGGAATAGTCGTTCTAAAGTTTCTGAGGCTATTATTATAAAGATTATGTTGGGTAAAAGATCATGGAACCCACATCGCGAAGACGGATTTCAAATGTATCTATGCTTGGCTTTTCAGTAGGATTTCTTTTCCTATCTGTTTGCCTCTCGGTTGCAATATCTCCAAATTACCTGCAAAAATTCGCTATCGCTCAAGATCAATCCCCTGGTTCAGGTTCAACATCACTTAGACAAGAAATATCAAATGATGTTAAAGATGAGTTAGCACTATTACCTAAGTACTCTCCAAATAGTATATCTCAATCCCTAAACTACTCTCATTTTGTACCACTGAGTCCGATAAGCAATAGTCCAGGAAATCAAGTAAAATTACTTCTTGACTACAATGTAACAGAATCGTCAATATTAGATAATCCTATTAACGCCATTATGGAGGTTTATGCCGCCAACCAATCATTGATAAGAACCTCATCCCTTCCCCATCCATTGAACATTACAAGCTCAGAGGGAACTATCCAGCTCGCTACCACTTTAAACGATCACAATCTGAAAAACATAACTGCAGTAGCATTGCTCACAGATGATGAGAAGGCTATACCTATATCTAACGTCCTGGAAGCTAGGCTCAACTTGGGCGAAATGAGCAACGATAGTTAGTATTCTGAGTCCTCCCATCAATCCAGATGGGCCGGATCCCCACACTTGTTCACTGATTATCAAAAAATCATATTGACCATTTCTATTTTCAAATTTCTGTTTTCCTTAATAAAGCAGACAAGTCATGTAATGTCCCTAATAAGATAACGTTAGGCTTTGATCAATGAATGATAGATATCAGATAGTAAAGAATTCTGTGAGACGGTTTCAAGATCATCTATCATTCGATTTATACAGTACCAATTTATATAACAGTTTGGGCAGGAAATTCCAAATATTCAATATTAGGGAGCGTTTAGTAAGAATATGCGATGCATTTAGATTATAGCAAGTCTTCATTATTAATCATCTTATCTTTTGGTTTACTTTTGACTATAGGACTGTTTGTTAATATAGAGTCCTTGATCGATACACACGCCAAGAATGGTAACGGTGATGATGGCAATAGTAATGATCGGAATTGTGATGAAACAAACATAATTATTGGTACAAGATCTTTTACCAAGGGAACCGAATGCAACGATATTATAATTGGTTGTCCCATTACTCCTGAAGGCACAGGATGCACTTCAGGCGACACCTTAAGAGGGTTAGAACGACATGATGTCCTGCATGGATCGGTTGGAGATGATACCCTTTATGGTGATGAAGGAAATGATGAGCTCAGCAGCTCAGATGGTAACGATCGTTTGTATGGTGGTCCAAATGACGATATTCTAATGGCTAGTTTCGGTGGCGATTTTTTAGTAGGAGATAAAGGAAAGGACGAGCTCTACGGAGGGCCTGGTGATGATGTACTGATTGGCGGACCTGGGCCGGATTATTTCGATTGTGGAGACGGTTACGACATTATTATCGACTTTAATCCGGCGAATGGAGACACACACGCGGATAATTGTGAAGTGGTACTATCTGACTTGGGCAGCAAAGAAATTCTGACCCAAGGTGGGGTGGCGAAATCGAACCTCCAAGCTCTCGGAATAGGTTCTCAGAAACATCCAATCGACCTGGAGGATATTGGCCAAACAATAGACTAGCGAGTGATCAAATGTGGGATTCAAAATAGGAAATCAAATGTTAAATATCTGTACTGCATGCGATATTGGAGGAAAGCTAAACCAAAGTCAAGAAGTACATATACAGCCAATTAATCGTCCAAAGATCCAAAAAATCCAGGCACATTTATACTAGAGAAACATTTTGAGATTTTATTTTTAACCTCTTTTGCTCAGAATCCTTAAATTTGCTGATCTTGAATTTCCAGAGTGTACAATAACTTGTCAGTTGATACATATGACGCAAATATTTTCCTGTTGTTATCTTGGTCTTCTAACACTTGTAAACGAATACAGACCAGTAAAACGGGCTCAAGTCACTCTTTCTATGACTAAGCTAAAATGGTTTCATACAAAACTATATCAACAGGATCATTTCATTCATTCTGCTAACACCTAAAGTTTTATTACTTCCAAGTGAAAAGAGTGAGGTGTAAAGGTTATGTATTCCTCTTCTATGCCTTTAGGACCTGGGGGCGTTGACGTTTTGGGAAATTTGGCAAGCAAAATGGAACAGCAACTTAAGGATACAGAACATGTCAGAACAGCATTCGACACCGATATCCGCCTGTACAAGAATAAGCAGATTAACAAGAGGGAATTTGTGCATAAACTAGTTACTTATACTATATCTCTATCGGCATTGAATTTTCTGGTTATGCACGTGATCCTTGAGATGAGAACGGCTCTTGAAAAGGGAACTTCGATGAAAGATAGTACGGGAGGAACTGTTACGGAAGATTCATCGATTGGTGGTTCCCAATTTAGTTTTGGTATAGAAGGATTTGTCGGTACCTCCTCACAAGGCAGATCGGGAGATGGTGGCGACATCCTGACAAATGTCAAGGAGCATTCGACCCATACTGTCAACGACATATGCAAGAGTACTAAAGCGAAGGCATCTTATGACAGAATCATTTATAGAAACAATCAAAGGGACAATAAAGTGTCTCCCCTGTTGAGTTCTGTGCCAAAGAAATGTGCTGGTTGTGGAACAATTCTGCTTCGACAAACAAATTTTTGTAATAAATGCGGACATAAACAGTAAACTGATTTTAAAATAGACCGAAGTAGTAGTGGGAATAGTGGGATGATAATTCTTATTTCATTTTGACTGATTGCTTTGGGCGGATTGGATTAAAATTCAGGAGAGATAAATAGAGTTGGCTGACCAAATGGATTTGCAAATGTTAATTCTTCTAGCTAATATTGATTAGATAAGAGAGGTACGGTTCAATTTCTAGCTTTTCTTCTGACCTAACTACCAACCTAACGTATGTGCAGATTTAACTGCCGCTTCATTTAGAAT
>JARBAV010000253.1 GCA_029237515.1 Nitrososphaerales archaeon | reverse complement strand
TGCCTCTAGTCCAACCATCTCCAGAGCTTTATCATAAGGTGGAAGTAATAGCATTTCATTTGTCACAGTATTTGCCGTGTCGGTATGAATCTGACTTATTTTCTCATTGTTGTAACGGCATCAAAGATTACTATATGGCATAAATGGAGGGGAATGTAAATAAATCATGCCAATGATAGTCCTCGAATTAACATTAAGGAGATTTGCTTGTCCATCTATTTTTGTTAGTGTCTGTTATTTCTTTATTAGTCCCTAAATACTTGGATATTTTGCTCAACTCTTTATAATGCTGAAATAAGATTGACATTAATATAGGTTGTATTCTTATAGGATTGGCACAACACACGCAGGCAGAATTGTACAAAACAGATATGAAAAACATATTATCGAACAGTTTTCTATCAGCCTTGGGAAGCGCTCTTCGAAAGTTCTTCCATTCCATAAATTCCATTTTGCTAGCTATACGAAATGATGGTATGGTTCTTCCCATGTCTACTTATTGACCTAACGATACAGTTACCGTAAAGTACCTAATAACTATGAAGATTGTAAAATATTGTAGAAGGCATACAAAACGGAAAACCCTACACTTGGCTATCAATTAGGATTAATAGTTATAAGAAAATAGTATGCAAATCCTCGTTGAGAGAGTTGAGCAGCTTCATATCCGTTTCTTCAAGCTTGAAGTCGAATACCTGGATATTTTCTCTGATTCGATTCTCATGAATAGATTTAGGAATCACAACTAGACCATGCTGTAGACTCCATCTAATTAGGATCTGCGCTGGGTTCTTACCATATTTTTTCGCCAAGCCTATAATGGTAGGATGATCAAGCCTTTGACCTCTAGTCAATGGGCTATAGGCCTCTAACTGAATGTTGTTATTTTTGCAGAATTCTAACAACTTCTCTTGGTACAGAAACGGATGAAACTCAACCTGATTTACCGACGGAATAACATCAAAGTTTTGGAATATTTCTTGTAAGTGGGAAATCTCATAATTACTTACTCCAATAGCCCGAGTCTTTCCCTCTTTTAATAATTGAATCATTGCTTTCCAAGTTTCTTTGCTCTGGCCTTCAACTGGCCAGTGGATCAAGTAAAGGTCAACATAGGGTAGCCCTAAGCGTTGTAGACTCCTTTCGCATGCTACAAGTGTAGATCGATACCCTTGATCGCTATTCCATACTTTTGTAGTAATAAAGATCTCCTCTCTTTCTATGCCGCTTTCTAGAATTGCTCTACCTACGTCTCCCTCATTACCATATAGCCATGCTGTATCAATATGTCTATAACCAACCTTTAATGCATATTTAACCGCACGAAAAGTAGATTCTCCAGGTGTTGCCTGATATACTCCCAGACCTAGACGTGGAATCTTTACTCCATTGTTCAATAATGTACTGGATTGCAAGCTTAATTGCATAACAGAATGGTTCGTCAGAAACCCATTTAAATTCTATCGAGTCACATAATGCATCGTGACAATCCTCTAGCAAAGACACAAGTCATATAGCTAATGCTAACAGGAGGCATACAGTAAACAGCTATTCATAAGTTGATCTCTTGTATTATTTCAAAAGTATTTCCTGGTCAAAGCATTACAAGTAAGTGTACTGCCAGCTATCAAATCGATTGTTTTGCAGCTTGATGATGGCATAAAAGAACAAGATGGTACGTGCCTTATTGGCAGGCATATTAATTATGATTTATGCTAACGAAGCGTTACAATATCATCAAATTAAGAGTCTTGATAACATGATATATCTAAGCTTGAGTTATATGAATAGAAATTTGGGTTGAATTAGATTATGGAAATGGAATTGCGCTTATGGTTGAAGGTATCTGGAATTCGATATTTGGGTTTGCATTATTTTCATTGTTCTCAGAAATGATTACATTGGTACCAGCAGTGGCTTCAGTCACGTCGATGCCGACATTATGACTTTTCTGCTCTCCTCCTATAGTTTTAGCAGATGCAATAGCAAACGATCCTTCATTAACAGATCCTAAAGGGCATCCGAAAACAGATTGGATTTTAGCATCACATTTTGATTCAACAGCAAATACAATATTAAAAGTATTCAAATTTATTAATGTCATCCCACCAGTTAAAACTAGAATCGATATTAACAAGAATAACCTGGTTGTAGACATGCTTTACAAAATATTGATTGCGCTTGAAGATAATCAATTTAATTAAGGTAAAATACCTACTTTTGATATGTAAATATTCTATCCTCCAAAGATTAGTAAGAAAACTAAATAATGGTATCAGTGTATCCAACTAATTTTACTTGGGGCTAATAGAAAACATCTAATTATTATTTCAATGGAGGAATATAACAACAAGTCACATTATTCATACAATTTTTGGCCAGTGATATGGATTTGATCAAATTAAATTTAACATTCAAAAAGTATCTTTTATACTATATTTGGATCAAGATTTTAGATTCAGAATAATTCTTTGGTACATGATCATGCGACTCATGTTATGATTTCTTAAATGAAGGAATAGTATTATGGTATCAAAGGAATGATTAATAATACTAAAGTGAACAGATATGTAACAAAGAAGAATTTTCCAGCTGCATTAACTATATCTTTACTGTTGATCCTAGCGAGTAACGTGACAAATACACCACTCTTTGAACTGGCTTATGCCATCAAAGAATTTAACATAGATGTAGACATTGAAGACAACGAAATTAAGCGTGGTGATACTCAACACATAACAGTAACTGTCAGCAATGAAGATACCGATAATCGAGTATCAGATGCCAACGTTAAACTTATAGTATATCCGCCAGATAGTGATTCGACTTCTGCTCATGATAAAACTGACAATAATGGCAAAGCAACATTTGACGTAGAAATAGATGACAATGCAGAAACAGGTACATACGATGCAGAAATAAAAGTGTCAAAGGATGGATATGATACAAAATCAGTCAACACTTCATTTGACGTAGTTAAGTCAGGCGGCACCGACAATGAAGATGAT
>JARBAV010000252.1 GCA_029237515.1 Nitrososphaerales archaeon | reverse complement strand
TGTAAGATAAAGTAAGAAAGCTCACTCCTTTGTCGGGTGCCTAGCCGCATATAGTGCCTATTTGAGATACCCATATTTGACTAGAACTAGTTCATTATCTATTACTTGCCCAATCCCAGGAGCATGCAGATTTACCTCCTCTATCCCCGGTTCGAGATCGCTTGTTTCATTCATCTGTATTACACCACTAAATTTGCCAGCAGGAACACTAACGGTTTGATTCATACTTACTAGCTCGGCTTTATCCAATGCAACATCTGGTGCTATTTCTTGATAATATCTTGAGCCAAGCAAGATAGTGCCAGGCATTATAAGACCGGCTCTTGCATTATTTGAACCGTGCAACCTGACCCCTCATGATCCACCAGCTTTCCATCTTCATAATTGTTAACATCTTCTCCAAAGTAAAACACGCTATTTGTCTGTTCACAGATCGCAAAGTAATCTTTAGTAATTTCTTTCAAATCGCTTGTTTCACTGTTTATTGTCCTTTCTTCGACAGCCCTTGCGAGTATCCCGTTTCCAAAGTCCTTAGTCTCGTTGCTAACTGTAACCGTTACATTGAGAGGCTCGCCGTCTTCAACGCCCGTAAATACGAGTTGATAACCTGGTTGTAGAATAAAGTATGGATTAGTACCTGTGGAGGAGAAATTACAGGACTCCATGTTAAATGAGCTCGTCCAAGATGGATTCTGTGCATTGACCCTCATTGAAGTACCAACCATTGTCATAATTGTTGTAGCTGCTACTGCAATGGCTATGATTATAGAGTTCTTTAGATCCAATATTTGATTTTCTTTTCATCATATAAGGCATACAGTACTACATTTAATAAGCAATCTGATACAACTAACTTAATGAATATGAAATTCGTGGTATGAGATTGATAGACATTTAGATACATGTACCACAAAGCTCTTATACTAATAAATTTAGATATGATGTTTTGCACTGCAGCCGCCTAATTCACAATAAAATATAAAAAAGTATAAGGCAGACGACCATGAAGTCAAGATGGGCTATAGATTTGTCTAAGGTCTACCCATGGATCTATTCCTCAGATTTGATCAATTTTGAAGGCAGGGTGCTATAGAGTACGGTTGAGTGGATATTACTTTCCATTCAGGATTATGTCAAGCATAAACTACACTGTAGACGGAATGATTCTGTACAGACTGCCTTGCCCATCAGCCTCCTGATCGTACGTCAAAATGTATAAATAACCATCAGGCCCTGTTTCTATATCAGTAATACCAAGAAAGCCTGTTCCCAATGTTGCCTCAGATGATTCATCGTCATTATTAGCTATCAAGTCAGAAAGAGACGAACTATCCTTTAAGCTTAGACCGGTTCGATCATCATTTATTTTAAAGAAGAACAAATTTCCAGCAGTAATGTCTCCAACAAAAATATTGTCCTTATAGGCAACTCCAAGCTTAGAAGATTTTAGAAATCCAATATCTGTAATTCCACGTGATTCTGCCCAACTAAAAACAGGATCTGCATAATGAGAACCTTCAAAATTGACTAAATCGGATTGAGCAGAGATACCACTGGTCGCTATTGGACCCATTACCGCTTTCCATCCACTATTGAATCCTGGTTCTACAAAATTAATCTCATCATATACATCTTCACCATTCTCTGTATCCCATAATTTTCCAGTCACGGGGTCAAAATCAAGTCCAAAACTGTTGCGAATACCATATGCGTAATACTTGCTCAATGGATTATTCGGATCACTTGATAAGGGATTTCCTTGAGACGGAGATCCATTATTTGGATTTATCCTAATGATTACCCCTGTGTCGTCTGGGCCTGGTCCTCCTTTAATGTTCTGGAGTTGTCCTTCCCTTTGCATTTCACCTACTATCACATATAGCTGATTATCTGGACCGATCTTGATTTTTCCACCTTGATGGTTGGTCCCGGGCCCAGACGGAAGATCCAAAAGTAGCTGGGGATCTGTAAGGGAGGTACCATCCCATCTATAGCTATACACTCTGTTCCTGACTTCACCCTCAGTCTGTACACCAGTCGTTTGTGCCTGGTTTTCAGTAACGTAGAGAAAAACGTTGTTGTACTCATCAATTCCTGTGCTACCACTACTAGTATTACTATTACTATTACTATTGTTCATGATTGCTATGCCCAAAAGCCCCCGCTCGTTATTGCTCTCAACTCCTGGCAATTGTAATACAGGTTCTTGCTGTAACTGACCATTTGAAACTAGTCTCACGCTTCCTTCTTTCTCCAATATCAAGGCATTATTGTCATCTAAAAATGCCATACTCGTTGGTGATGACAAACCACCTACGACAAGTTCAGCTTTCAAGTTAGAATCGGTGATTGTAGGTTGTGCAAAAACTAATAGGGTGTTCTGGAGTGACACAAATGAGATAGATATTGCTAAAGTGATGATGAGGACTATAACAAAAAAGTCTATACGACTTCTCATACAATATCGGCTCATATCATAAATAATAGGATTTCTCGAGTTCAAGAAGAATCTTCGAAATCTCGCTGTCTGGACATATGCAGCACACCTTATGCAAAAATAAAGAAGAAAGGAATCAAGAAAATAATATTCCCCACGAAATCTTAATTTATGTTCTAGTCTTCATTATCTCCTGTATCTACATCTCCCGGTTCATCTTGGTCTTCTCCCGGTCCTTCTTCTACTTCTCCTCTATCGTCATTTTCGCCAGTAACAGATGACATTCCAGTTGCATTTGTCATATTCGTCATCTGTCCTGATAATGTCTCAGCTCCAGTAGCATTTTGACCATATGCCTTTCCGTTATTCTCAATCGACATAATAGATACAGATACCAGCATTAACACAGCCATGGCACCGAACACATATTTTGTATGCATTAGAAGAAAGAAGTCAGTAGATATTATTAAGCGAATTGGTACAAGTATCTAAATATTGTTAAATTTTACTATCAAAAATCTTCACTCAATTAGGAACTTGTACCACATGCTTTTTAATTATGCGATGAAATAGCATAATCCAATACATTCCAATATAACAAAGCAGGTAACAATTGTAGTATCAATCCCGTTGATATTACTCGCTGCTACGATAGAAATATCCTCCACGGTATCAAAAGACACATTGCAAGAGATGGTAAAAGGTATCTGGGCGACAGTACTACTAGTCAAGTAGCAGCAATTAGCAATGATTGTTTAAACCCTATACTTGATAGTGGAATACACACCCTATCCCTACTCTGAAATCACAGAAAAGGGGCGTCAGTGTCTTGAGTTATAATGGACAGTAGAAGACAACTTAGGGTCGGCTGAATAGGACCTTTCTGGTCTGATTTAAGTTACTAATTTGGGAATAACAAGGTGCTGAACCTGATATCGCTAGCGATATTCGATGAAGGAGTTTTAAATTGAAGTAAATACTAGAATTAAAAGTATTTATCTGGGCTAAATAAAAATGCCTTCTCGTAATAATAGGACATTAAAGTTTTATAAAAAATTTCAAAGTGAATATGAATCTTAATCCCGATTGGTGAATTAAAATTGCTTTACTTGTACAGATCTTTCAGTCTTTGTTCTTGCTTGTACCTCTTAACTATATCGGACAAGGGTACTTTTGCTTTTTGCCCGACTATCTTTAGGTCGAGTTTTATTTCGCCGCTTTTATCGATATCAATAATATTATAGGTATCTTGAAAGATTCCCCTATACCTCCATGAACATGCTGTTCCTGCATATGCTATCTGTAATCTTCCTAGATTCCACATCCAAGGCCTATGCTTGTGTCCGCAAACAACTAAGTCAACTCCAGATTCTAAACATGCTCTTAGCATATCACCTGCATCCAAAACACCAACAAGATTAGTGTACCCAGTATCAGGTATTGCAACGAGGTGATGATGCATAGCTACTATTTTCACTCTTTTCTTTCCTCTGATCTCTTCCGAATAATTTCTCATTGTTTTCTCCATCCACAATATTTGCCGATGTCCTACTTCACCCTCATCCCTATCAGGCCGGGCGGTTCCTATAGTAAAAATAACGATATTCCCATTGTCCAATTCCCAAACATGTTTTGAAGTAGAGGGAAAAAATTTTTTGAATAGTAGGTATCCAGTGTGTCTATAATCATGATTTCCTGGCAAGATTATGATATTGGGACAATCGATTCTTTGAATCTCCTTTTGTGCCTTTTCGTACTGATAGATTATCCCTTCGTCGACCAAATCTCCAGAGATGATTATTGCGTTCGGTTTTAACTCACTATTAATTTCACTGACAATGTCGTCAAATGCATTCTGCTTAAAAAGACCACCTATATGAAGGTCTGAAATCTGGACAATCTGCATTTTACGCTCTATGGTTTCTTCAAGGGGGTTATTATATTAGACTAGCTATACAACTAGTAGACATACCATGAGCCTAGGTGTTCTTTTACCTGCTATATGTACTAAACACTTCTATATTTTCATCAATAAAGGGGAGAATCTTTGTTTCTATGCTTGTTGTACTCCATAATCGACATCAAATGACAGCAGCAGATAAAACTTCGCCTTGTTGCGCTTGATTTCATCTTCATCTTCATTAGCAACTTCTTGCTTACCGGTTGTCGTGTCGTCTTGAATATAAGTAATGGGGATGGTGGCGCGAATAACATTGCGGTACTTGCCAATTGAATATTCCTGGCGGCCCAATTTCGATTCAAAATCCTCTCGTGTGGCAGAACGCAAGACTGACTGAAGAACATAGTGGGAGGTTTCCTCTCTTGTTAGCAGTGGAATTAGATTATGTCTATAGGAGCTGGCAATCAGTGTTCCCAAGTGGTTCGCAATTCCAACAAAGCGTATCTTGCTGGCAATTTGTAAAACTTTATCACAAAAAAAATTTAGATCGTCTTTAGAATTAGATGATGTTGATGATGTATTATCTCCGGCCATTTTTCGAGTATACTACGATAGGATAAAAGACATGCCTTATTATTGATTTGCCAATCAATGGGACGAAGCGTCGTACGTCGCAACTTGCGGTTCATAAAGTAGGCTAGAATCAAAGATCGGAGCTGACGATAACTTATGCGTATTACTTGCTCTTATGCTGATTAAGATTAAATTGAGTGAGCTATTAGGAGAAGGAATTTACATGTGATTCTCAGATACAACTCTTTTGTTAGCAGAAGGATGTCTAAGAG
>JARBAV010000251.1 GCA_029237515.1 Nitrososphaerales archaeon | reverse complement strand
CATAGAAAGGCGTAGTAAGGTACCTCCCTCCCATATCAGTTACTGAATATTTAATAGGGAATTTACTCTAAACAACAACCCTAGAATCGCATGAGTCTATTTCCGGACGAAGATATTCTTACTAAAGAGATTAAATCATGGGAAGGTTTTGGAGACCGCCTACCAACCGAAGATGATAAAAAAGTGTTCAAGAAAATATTAAATGATTGTTATGTATATGCAGTTGCTATTAATGCAAAGGGAAACCATTTTCCAAGCGAACCACTAATTATGTCATTATTGCTATCCCAACATAAACTAATCAGGTGGCTGACTTCAGAGTTATCAAAACAAAAATCATTAGATAGTATCTGATATTACTACTTCACGAAATCTTGTATAATTGCTACGAGCTGAAAGAAAAAAATATACAATAAGATACTTCAGAGGAAGGAATGACTATTGCAGTAGAATGTCTCCTCTTTTATAATAGCGCAGCACAAAAGTATTAGAGGTAATAGGAGAGTATTATTCCAACGCCTTTATTATGAGTTGGAGTACTATTTCGATCTTTCAAATTGGCTTGATAATCGTGTCAAAGTATAAAACGCATTCTCCATATGCACCACATACTAGACTACGTATTTAACTCCTTGAGGTCACTTTTAGCTATTAACAATCTCCTATGGACCTTTCCAATCAAATGAAAAATGCTTGCTTGACTTGCCATTTCTCTCCCATTTGAAACCCATTGCATTAACTTTATCCTCTATGGATTTCCCCCATGTAGCAATTGCCCCCGGTCCTACTTCACTACCTGGAGGGTTAATAGTTTGAACCCTCTTACCAGGGGGGGTCGTAGGACCAGTTAATGCCTCAGCCTTTGCAAGGATTTTTCCTGGTATCTCTGCATTCCAATAAGATAGATCATCTGCTATCTCAAATTTGATTGGGACATATTCTATGCCACGAACTTCTCCCAATAGTTTTGCAAATTCAGACATGAAACCGCCAGCTCTTCCACTGAAGATCATATTTAGTGCATTTCGCTGTTGTTCGTTTGCCTTCTCATCAAAAAAGATGGCAACATTAACCTTTACCCAATGATCAGCCCATGGGTTCCCTTTGAAGCTATCTAAGATTAGTACATTTAGGTCTGAAAGTGATACTTCACCATAATTACCTTCCTTTATATGATATGCCATAACGCCATCACATTCTCCGTTTGTTGGAGCTTGAGCAAAAGTACATGGGCATGGTATGTTGCATTTACAAACATCAAACCAGTCTCCTGAAGCCCTCCAATTTGGAATATCCCCAACAGTAGAATCGTTAGTCGTTGTTGATTGTGATGACATGTGACTAATTAGTAGCTATAGTATTTTAGAATTATCGCGGCTCACTTGACGCGGTGGTACAAGATAAAATTTGTGAATCACATTGTGGCCAGCCAGCCAGCGGCAGTTCTTAGATATGTCGCATTCATATTTCTTTATCAAGAATGATAATAGCCAGAACTTAGGACTATATTGTCATGAAAATTCGAACATCAAGATTAACAATATTTGTAGAGACAGATAAATTAATGATATTCCATAATATTTGTTATGCGAATTACATTGTGAAACTAAAGTTAAATCAGAACATTAGTATCTTGTCGAAGACTTCAAAGCGTTACCCTCTATGAGTATTGATGATTTTGAAAAATCTTAAAAATTAGAATAATTTTGGCAGCGCGTGTTGAACGCGCACCGTAGCGCGCGATGCTTTAATATTTTGTTTTATTCTCGATTTCATCTCTGAAGTCATCTCTTTTGGATCTATTGCATGATATTCAAACATGTGCGCGATTGTTTCATTCATGACTTTATTCTCACTCATTCCGAAGATCACGCAATTACAATGTAGTCCGACATCTGAACACCGTACACTGAATGGTCTTGTCCAATCTTCGAATATCTGGGACATTAGAAATATGCAGTAAAAATTGATATATTTACGCTGTGGTATATTCTACGAAAGTACTATACTAGACATTTTTTAATGGTGTTTTAGAAATAAGGGAAATCCTGTAATTCCTCGTTAGCTGTATGATAGCCTATAGAGAAGGCTTTCTTAATGCGCAACATATCAAAGTACATCTCAGTCTCTCACGCACATCGAAGTAAATTTGTACCAAATCATTCAGTTTTCAGCTAGGCAGTATGTTCTATATGATTATAATATGTCTCAGATCCCGAAGTCAAATATGGATAATTAGCGAAAACGAATTGTATAACAAGTGTTAGATATCCTTAGCCCATTTGATTCTTTCATAAGGCTCTCATCTATTATGTCATACAAAATGGCTTCACTCTCTATTCTCTTGATACTGACCATGCTCTCTATCAGTGTGTTTGGGGATCTTGCTTACATACATGCACAAGGACCCCCAGTTTGCGACCGTCAGACATTTTCATTAGTCAATTGTTCCGGAGCTATGTCAAGTGATGCAGACAATAATGGGGATCATAGCATAGAAAATAATGAACAACAAATACCTATGATAATTCCATTCCCTTAAAGCTGACATATAAACAAGAGTCACACTAACGTTTTTCCAACTACAGAAATTCGGTACTTGTTTGTGAAGGTTCGTCTTGGCATTCTCCTTTCTTTATTAATTTTATTAATTTCACTTCGAATGTTTATACCCGACCTTGGAATAGTGTATGGAGTTCTCTACTGGGTTTTCAACAGGGTTGATATCAATGGCTATAGCTGAGTCCTTTTGAGTTCGTCGTCGAAATCTCGTGCCTCAGTTTAAAACGTTCAAATCTCAGTTTAAAACGTTCAAATTATAGTGGCGGGTTAGCCTAACCCCGCCTCTCAGCTTCTACGCACGTACGGAAAGCAGTCTAGACAGATTACAGACCGTTAATCTGATGGAAATGATGGTAGATGCGCTATAAGTGT
>JARBAV010000250.1 GCA_029237515.1 Nitrososphaerales archaeon | reverse complement strand
ATATCACTCCCAATCCTGAAAGCGCTTGGCTTGGCCCAATTTTTCCTCATACTTCAGGAGTACTTTATTCCCATATTTCTAGATGAAACTACTAGTTACTACACGAAAACCAGAAGAACGGAACAGGGTTTGATAGAAATATTTCAAATCCCGGTTTCACTTTGCCGGATGATTCTTGCAAGTCCGATGGAATTTCAGGCGTAAATAAATCCCGAAGTTAGATACAAATCAGCGATGTCTAGTCAGCGGCCAAGCCCACATTCTTTTAACACTTATAAGTAATCCCGCACTAATTCGACGACCATTACAGAGTTGGAGTTTAAAGCCATCACTTCTGACGATATGTACAAGATTGAGGAGAATGCAGAAGCGAATTTTGGTGTCCGTAGAATGTATATGATGGAAAATGCTGGACATGGACTAGCTGACTTTATCAAGTCCAAAATGGACGAGACGAACACGAAAGTAGTCGGCAAGAGAATTGTTGCCGTATGTGGTGGAGGTAACAATGGCGGTGATGCCATGGTTTGTATGAGGCATCTTTCCTACAACCCTGAAGCGAAATATACAGTATTGCTATTAATTGATCCACGTGATCTTAGAACTGATGAAGCCAGAGAAAATTGGGCTATTCTTAAGAGACTAGATTCTGTAGAGTTGTTATGGAGTAATAAAATAGACCAAATCAAAAGTAAGATTCTTGATTCTGACATATTGATAGATGGAATCTTAGGAACCGGAGTAAGTGGGACCATCAGAGAGCCTCATTCATCTGCGATAGAATATATCAATAGATCCGGTGCTTACATATTCTCTGTAGATATACCCTCAGGTCTTGATCCTAATTCCGGCCAAGTCCATGATAAGTGTGTAAAGGCAAATGCAACTGTCACCTTTCACAGAATTAAGAAAGGATTATTGAATAATGAAAAATACTCTGGATATATCCACCTTGAACATATCGGGATTCCGAGAGAGGCAGAAAGGGGAATATTAGTGAATGAATCATGACTGAAGGAATATATCAACTCAAAGTCGGGAATATGGCCAATTTCACTTATGTTATCTCCGATGTTCAGAGTCACCTTGCTGCTATTGTAGATCCTTCGTGGGATCTCCAAGAGATATTCCATTTACTCGAAGAAAAAAAACTGAAGGCAAAGCATATCATAAACACTCATTCCCATTTTGATCATGTATTAGGAAATGATGATGTCGCAAAAGTAACGGGAGCAACTATCGTTCAGCATTCCAATTCTCAGCTTAGCAAGGATATCTCCGTAGAAGAAAACGATATAATATCGATCGGATCTGTTAGACTTCGCGTTCTACATACTCCAGGTCATTCTGAAGATAGTATTTGTCTCATTATCGATAAGGAGACAGTGTTCACAGGAGACACTCTCTTTGTTGGTGCCATAGGGAGAATAGATCTTCCAGGAGGGAACCCAAAAGACATGTATCTCAGTTTGTATAGAAAGGTTTCGGCTTTAGAGGATCAACTTATCGTGTATCCTGGTCACGATTATGGTTCTTCTCCATTTTCAACAATTGGAAAAGAAAGGCAATCAAATTTTGCGTTGCAAGCAAAATCAGAAAGTGAGTTTCTAGCTTTCATGGGCGTCGGTTGAATCCAATTTGAAATATGATGGGGTAGATTATCCAGATCTCAGGTCCGTCAACCAAGATCAGACTTGTCATATTCCCATATCAACTATCAATCCTTTATTTGTACTAGCAATATCATACACTTACACAAGTCTCATACCTGGAATTACGGCTGCAGGGCAAAATAAAGATCTAATAAAATATACATCTCCCGCTGACGCAGAATTCGTGAATTACGGTCACTGTAAATGTTTGGATTCAGTCCCTGTTACTCCAGAAGGAATGCCTACTCCGGCGATTATCACAAAGACCGCTTTAGATCTATCCAAGATGCCATTTCTCATTATTAACGCTGGGTCGGTAGTTAAACCCCAAGTCCCCTATCTCTCATTTGATATGAACTCAGGAAACGACATACGAACTGGAAAAGCCGTAGATGAAACCCGTGTCAGGATGGGCCTAAGTCATGGTGAAGCGCTTGGCCACGAACTGGCCAAACTTAGTAAAATGGTTATTATCGGTGAAAGTATTCCAGGAGGAACGACTACTGCTTTAGGCGTGCTCGTTGCACTTGGAATCGATGCATGGTCTAAGGTGAGCAGCAGCCTCACAAAAAATCCTCACACGTTAAAGAACAGAGTGGTGGAGGAAGGGATGGCCAAAGCTGGCATTCCGTTTGGTGGTTTCAAAAATGATCCTATAAAGGCAATAGCTGCAGTTGGGGACCCTATGATCCCAGTAGTGGCAGGACTTGCATGTGGTATCAGTGGATCGGGAAGCAATGTTATGCTAGCTGGAGGCACTCAGATGACAGCCATTGTTGCGGTAATAAGCGCTATGAACAGAGCGTTAGAAAATATTTGCATAGGAACTACTAGCTATGTTGCAGATGATCCTTATTCAGACATTCAAGGAATTGCCAATGAAATCTGCTCTGATATTCCAATTTATGCTGTAGATCTTCACTTTGATGAATCCGAGAGACCGGGCCTTAGGGCATTTGCGAACGGTTTCGTAAAAGATGGTGCAGGAGCCGGCGGTGTATCTATTCTTGCAATGCTTAAGAGTAGTGGATCGCTTACCGGTACTTCAATACTGAGATCAATAGAAATAGAATACGATAATCTCACACGAAAGCAACAGAAGAAATGATCTAGTAAATAGATCAACCTTTTCGACATGTAATGATAGAAGGTATATATTGAATTCTCAAAGGCTAATATTGACCATGTCTGGAAGGGCCATTAAACGTGACCGCCCGTCTGCACCCGTGACGGGAAAAGAACTTACAGAAATCGAGGAGATCAGTGTAATGTTAGAAGTTCTCATCGACGAATTGCAGCGGAGGGGCGCAATTAATAAAAAGGAATATAGTAGATTGGTCGCGATGCGTTTGCACGAAATTTCCAAAGCCAGGGCGTTCGAAGAATTAGACAAGGAACTATGAACCTGGAGATTCATGATATACTCACGCCGTTTTATTATTATTATTATTGTAATCAAGAGCGCCGGGAGAGGGATTCGAACCCTCGTGACCCCAAGAGATCACAAGCTGGCTGGATATTTTGCAATTCCAGGCTTGCGCCCTACCAGGCTAGGCGACCCCGGCCTGATGTGGTAACCATTGTTACCGTTCGACTACGAATTACAAGCTTGCTCCAACTTATGTGTTTATCCAAGCGATTAATTCAATGGCCAAGAAAGCGCAAGGATAGCAAATATTTTCTATGTCCAGTCAGATAGATTTAGAGTTAAGACATTTGTTCTGATATTCTGTCGAAGTTTATTTCTAGTCTAGTTGCTT
>JARBAV010000249.1 GCA_029237515.1 Nitrososphaerales archaeon | reverse complement strand
ATTGTTAAGGTCAAATCAAGCCTTCATCTTCCAGGCGAGTACTAGCTCTATCAACAAGCCATCCCAATTCGTGTAGAATGGATAGCTATCGTATGGCCCCACAGTCCTTCTATCGGCTGAGGTATTCCCAAGACAGCATCACTGTCGGAGAGAGCATAGACGGCGATTGTTTGTATTTAAAAGACTTAAACAGGTACTCTCACAGCTTGGAAAATGGAATTGTTATTTCTTTTCAGGAGCATCAGGATTTCCAAAATCATTAGCATACGCTGAATAGAGTGTCAACACTTGTCCGTGCTTTATGGAATAGTCGCCAATATAGTTTATGATAGGTTTGTATTCATCCTTTAAGGCAAGCAAAGCCTTTGCTAAAGAATCAGATAAGAGGATATGGCCTTCCCCTCCAATGTCCATAACCCTTCGGGCTAAAATGATCCCTGGTCCCCAGAAATTTTGATTATTCTTTATGTCGCTAACTGAAAAAACAGGTCCAGAACTCAATCCGATTCTTACCTTTATTCTGTCCCTTTCACCTTTACCCCTGTTGTAGGTCCTCAATTTCTGATGTAGCTGAATGCCAAGTTTTAATGAGAGTTCAGGATTTAAGAGAAAGCCTATTACCATCCCGTCCCCTGTGGGCAGTATAATCTTTTTCTCTTCCAAGTTGTACGCACTGCATGACATAATCAAATTATTGAGAACTTCAATCTTTTGCCTTTGGGAACTAACAGAATAGCTCGGATCAGAAAGCCCCACAATGTCTATAAAGAAGAAACTGGCATCCATTACCTCCGACGAAAAACCTAGTTCAGATAAACTCAATCCATAGATGCCTACTAACTTCTTGTAGACTTCCAAATGGTTAACATGAAAATATAGCCCAGAGTGTGAAATAGGATTCTCACTAATTTTCGACTTGCAAACATAGCAAATAAAGTCAGAGCCCTTTTGGAGAAATCGAATTGATCCTTCCTGTGTGATTTCAAAGTCAACCCATTTCGGGGTCAAGACAACTCCCCTGATCAGAGTCATCTTCATTGCTCGTAGGCGAGACTCTATTTCATCTTTGAATGCCATTTCGAGGATAGCATCAAAAGAGAGACTCAGGCGCTCAAACTGCTCTTGGTCAAGTGATGGGACCGTAAGGTTACAGATTCCAGATAATAGTTGAATTTTCGATGTGAAATAAATGTCTGTCACAAATGATTCGACTTCTTTCAGCCCGAACAGAGCGATTAGATGATTCAATGAATCAATAATTAGGGTGAAATTTGGTTTCTTAGTGTCCGAAGCGTTGCCAGTCCGATTCTGCTTTTTTTCCACCTCAATACTTTGAATTCCACTATTGGAGCCACTAGAATTACCTGAGATATCTTTTATTTCAGATATGATCCCCGACAACTGCGAACCATTATCTCCCGCTTTTTTTCGTACGTAAGGGTTAATGAAGTGTAAATTAGAATTTATCTGGACACGAGAGACGCCTCTACTTATCATCCAGTTCTGAAATAGTTCTTCGGTTTCAGTGCAAGAAATATAGATGCAATCTGAACCATCACTTATCTGCTCCAGCAAATATTCTCTGCAATAGCAGCTCTTTCCAACGTTTGAATTTCCGGTCAAAAGTATCATACATTTAGGAATCTCCTCGCGATCAGTGAGTTCAATCAGTCCAGGGATATGCATATTATTCTACCAGAGAATTACTGATTATGAACTGTTGGACGCGTATATGAAACTTTACTTAAAGGTATAATTTTATTCTGTTTTTGTCTGATGAACGCGAATGGTAAGTACAGGCTGCGCGATTCATCCAAATAAGTTTACACTAGTTGATGCGCCAGAATGTGTTTCAAGGAAATAATGATTGCTTTCCTATCACAAACCAATACAACTATAGTGTCAAACATAGTAGCATAATTGGAAGGCATTGTTCTTATCGTCTAGATTTTGCTTTTTCCAGATTTAAGCGCTACTTTAACCTAAATAAAGTAAAACACTTAATCTCCAGCCTATGAAGGCCTGTTATAAAATAAGGAAATATATCCTCATACCTCGCCTCGCCCTATTCAAGCCGTCCTAATTCCAGTTATTAGCTGATTGACATAATATGAAAAAGGGTGGTCTGGATAGTTCAATACCGTCAAGAATTCCTTTTCTGAAAATTGTATATCGCAAAAGCATGGGATAGAACTAATTGTCTTGATGCCCAGTTCCTGTGACAATTTGGGCTCTCCCAACGAAGCGTTAAATCTAGGTGGACTTTCAATCCCTGACCAAGAAGTTCTTTCTATGTTGTTGTTGTTATTTCCCTTGTTGCCTGCTCCAAGAAAATCCTTCGGGGGCATGCAGTAGCCTTGCACCCTATTGTAGAGAAGATAGGATTTGCTTCCGTGCCTGGTGAATGTATCGTAAATGTCCTCGACAAGACGTTTAGTACCCTTGCTGTCAATATCTCCTGATTTTAAAGTGAGGAGCAAAATATCAGAAATTGCAAGAGCATTGATTGACCAGGTGCGTATGCCAGGACTAGTGTCGATAACAAGATAGTCAAGCTTTAAGTCTGTAAGCATTTTTTCTTTCAAAAGTATGAGCTTCTTCAATATCTCTCTGGCAGTGCTTGTGCCGGTTGTTTCGAGCTGCAATATTTCTTCGCTCCGCGGATTACTGAAACCAAGCCACAAACTTCCGCCGGCATTAGTCGTAGATTTTTCCTCAGACTTATATGGGCTTGAATTAAACTTGCCTGATTTGACAAATTGACTGCCATCAATGATAACGTCCGACAATTCGGCTGAAGAATTCAGATAATTATTAAGCCATCTTTTTGGCTCAATTTCAAAGTATGTCTGGATACTTGGGGCATAGATGTCTAAATCGAGCAAACCTACCTGATTTCCGTTCTTGGCTAATTGAGCCGCGAAATTACATGCGATGGTAGTCTTTCCGGTGCCACCTTTGTATGAATGGAAAGCTATTGAAATGGGGTTCATAAGGAGCTCTTACATCTCTAAGATGTGGCCTAAGAAATTAAAGCTTTGGGAAAGGTATGGAAATCTGTCCCAACCAGAGGCGCATCTTTGACGCCATAGGCGGATATGTTTAATGAAGCAATAAAAACAAAGGAAACGCCAAGTTTGCAATGGTTAAAGTATAGGCATGAAATTTCTAATAAAACTTGTGGCACCTCAAAACTGGATGCGATCTAGCTATATTGTAGATAATAATGATTTTTGGTTACTTACGAAATTGTGTTGTCTCAGCTAGTATTGAACTTAACTCTTCTTGCTCGCTGTCAAACTTTCCTTTTCTCCCCTATCATAATGCCAATTTAACTGTGGAGTACACCTCGGTGTTCAGTCACTGGCAATACGGACTAAGTAGCTTTACTTCCTTTGTTGATGATATTACTCCTTGTAGGGAACTTGAAGTATTGCATTTAATGGATATATTATTATCAAAAGGACATCGAATGAACTCTCCAACACACACAGTTGTACCAATTTGGATCCCTGACATTTCTGTTCGCTTAGGTGGGACAGGTCATTAATTTTCCTTTTTAGGATATGATTTCCTGAAATAATAGTGCTT
>JARBAV010000248.1 GCA_029237515.1 Nitrososphaerales archaeon | reverse complement strand
TGGCCTTTGGTAACAATTTCTACTAAATTGCCTGCAGGATCTCTGAAATAAATCGACTTACCTCCGTTGCTCCATCTCATTCCTTTTTCAATTGCAACTTTATCCTGGATTAGAACATTCTTTGCAGCTTCATACCCCGCTTGCTTTATTTCTAAAGCAAAATGGATAGATGAGGGAGGAGTAAATGCACCATGGGTTGGGAAAGTGCTATTAGCAGCCAACCTTGTATTTTCAGGATTGAATATTAAAAGCATGGATTTTCCAGCTTTCAAGAATACGTGTCTTCCTTCTTCCTCAGAAACCAGATCAAGCCCCAAGTGGTTCACGTAAAAATCCTTCATCATCTTCAAATCTGGAGAGTAAATGCAAGTTTCAACTATCTTTTCAAACTTCAATCATCTTAAGTTCCTAGCTTAGATAATATAGATATTTTGGACATAAATATTGTGGTTATACTAGTAGCCTACTATGTCTTTTGGGAAATATTCATACTGTCAATTATTTTCAATCTTTTTTAAACTCTTTTATCATAACTTGCTTTGCGCGTAATTTTTCTTTGCCTTTTCTATTATTTGGTGACGTTCGCAGAGGACGTTTACAACAAGGGCATATATATCCATCATGAAAAAGATATACTTCGCACCTTATGCAATATTTTATTCCGGTGCTATAACATCCAAAACTCGAACCTATTTTTACACATATGTTGAGACACGGCATTGAGAGACATAATGTACAATTATTAAAGGATCATAAAAGCAGAGTAATACTCCAGTGAGAGAGAGGGAGTATCATTTTCAATAGATTTTTCCTGGATAAGGTCTAATGAGTCAACTAATCCCAATCATATTTTGTATATCTTAAAGGGATACAGCTTCAGGAAAGTTTTGTTTTGTATCGTGACTATATGAGCATAATTTGGATTTATAAAAATGGGCGCTATTTTTCAATTTAACCCTCCCCGGAAGCAATCAATCATTGATTGCAACAATAATTCTTATCATCACATCTACAATCAATTGGCTCTTTCAGGCATAATCTGCAGATAACTGCACCGCAGCCGCTACATTTGTTATTCTTTAGACTACAGCTCCAGTGTTCACATTTATCCACAGAAATCATAATGATCGAAATTATAAAACGATACGCATGAACTTAATGCGGTAGGAGCACAGAACTTGATTATACTCATACCAAATGAGGGACATCTTGGCTCTGGAGAAACGGACGAAGTAAGGAAAATCGTTCCCATCCATACAGAGAACGAAGTATAACATGAAAGATTTCATGTTGCAGTACAACTGGTAGAATTAGAGCAATCCATAACCTTAGTAATTTATTTCTAGATAGGAGTAAGATATAAGACTGCTGAAGATTAGAATTAAGGAGAATACAGTTGAATAGTTTCAATCGAGTACAAGTTCTGCGGGAGGCCGTTTTTTCCTATCTTGATTATGCACAGGCTAGTATTAGCGGTCATAGGGTGGCTGCAGCTGTATTTGCCATGAGGAAAGTCAAATCGAAGAGCAAAAAAAGATTAGAAGCGGAAAGTAGTGATTTGTTCAAAGTCTTTGGTGGTTGCAACTTGGAAATATCTATAAGCACGGTTTTGCACGCAGAGGCCATAGCTTTGTATAAGGCATTATCGGAAGGATACACGAAAATTCAGGCAATAGGAGTAACAAGTGATCATGAAGATCAGATAAAGCCTTTGTGTGGTGCATGTAGGCAACTGTATATGTATATCAATCCCAAGACAACGATCTACGTATTTGGTAAAGACAAAAAAATTAAACTCAAAGTTAAGCTGATAGATACTATGAGATATCCGTATATTAGTAGAGGTAAGATCACTTAACCCAAGCTGCAATAGATTCCCCTCTATGTCGTCCTACCTTTTTCTACTGACAATTTTTATAATTTGTTGTAATATAATTTGGAGCAGTCTCTTCCTAGATGGGCTGGCAGTTATAGACTTAACAACCCCAACTGAAGGTTTTTTTCTACCTTTCTCAGTTACTAGTTGAAGAGAAACAAGTCATATCAAGAATAATAAAAAGTGTTTTTAGGATAGGATGCGATAGTACAGGAACCCACCAATTGAGTACAATCTCGGATAAAAACAAAAAAATCCTCTAAATAGATTGATATTCTTTTGCACCATGTGTTTAGCCAACCTTGAAATGGAATCGATAATTGTGGGCGGAAAGATTATTCATTGTTGATTCAAACTTGAATGTCAATTCGTAGTTTGTATATCAATCTAATAATCGACTTCAATACGTTGTAATGTTGAGTGATTGTACCAACTCATTCCCTTTGTTCTTTTCCGTTCAAAAACCTAGATTTAAAATATGACAAGTTCCTGTCATGAAGGAGATACTAATTATTTGTTGTGTTAACCTATTTTAGGTCTGATACATTCATGCGAACACGTTCATAGAATCGGTTCTTACAAAACTATCAATCTTAAATACTTGCAAGTGGGTTTGTTAAACGTCTAAGATGGCTCAACCGGCTTTTGTTGAAGTAGCAAAACTAGATGAAGTTCCTGCTGGTAAAATGAAGCATATCGAACTTAACGGGAAGGAAATAATGATCGTGAATCTAGACGGTAAGTTTTATGCGCTAAATGACAGATGTAGCCACACAAATGCCCCACTATCAGTGGGACATATTCAAGATAACATTTTAACGTGTCCCATGCATGGAGCAAGATTTGATATCACTACAGGAAAGAAGGTCTCAGATCCAAAAATGCCATCATTCAACATTGACTCATTACCAGTTAATATGCAAAAGTATATGGAATATGCTGGCCAACTTTTATCTCGCATCAAAACATACGACCAAGATAGTTATGAAGTAAGAGTTGAGGGTAACAGTATCAAGCTTAAACTTTGACATTGGAATTTGACATAAAAGAACAAATATTTTACATCACAGAATACATAGGATTAAATTCCATTATTTTTAATCAAGAGAATACAGTCCCCCAAGCGCTTAATGGATTAACATAGTGGATCAATCGTTTTCTTATATCCCTGGATGACGTATATTAGTATCACGAACTCTAATAATAATAGTATTCCGAGGGGACTTCCGTTAGCCAAGTCTAGTATTGAGCAGACATTTCCGAAATTAACATCACAGCAGATAAGTCGCATTACGCCTCGCGGACAAATGCGTACCATACAGCGTGGCGAAATTCTTTACGAGCAGGGCGATAACGCAGTACCATTTTTTGTGATTCTCTCCGGAGAGCTCGAAATTGTGCGTCCAGTGGGTACGGCCGCCGTAGAGACCCTTGTCGTGGTATTAGAATCAGGACAGTTCACTGGGGAGGTCAATACCCTCATCGGCCGCCGAACTCTCTTCCGCTTGCGTGTCTCCAAGCCAGGTAAAGTAATCGAACTGGATCGACAGCATATGCTCGCGCTTGTGCAGAGTGATGCCGAACTAGGCCAAATCCTTATGCGTGCTTTCATTCTCCGTCGAGTTGAATTGGTGGCCTCTGGCATGGGAGACGTTGTCTTAATAGGGTCCAGGCATTCAGCCGGTACGCTTCGGATAAAGGAGTTTCTGACACGCAATGGACACCCCTACTCATTCATAGATCTCGAACACGATTCTGAAGTAGAGAACCTATTGGATAGTTTCCGCATTACAACCAGTGAAATACCCGTAGTCATATGCAGGGGAAAAGTTGTACTCCGAAATCCTAGTAACCACCAAATCGCAGACTGCCTTGGCTTTAACGAATCTATCAACCAAATCCAGGTGCGCGACCTCATTATCATCGGCGCCGGTCCTTCTGGGTTGGCTGCAGCAGTATATGGCGCTTCAGAAGGGCTTGATGTTCTGGTGCTGGAAACGAGCTCGCCGGGCGGCCAGGCGGGTTCAAGTTCAAGAATCGAGAATTACTTGGGATTTCCTACGGGAATCTCAGGCCAGGATCTTGCAGGTCGGGCGTATCTTCAGGCGCAAAAGTTCGGCGCGGAGATTCTCATCACCAAGGGCATCCGGCTCCTATGTGACCGTAAGCCTTACGTTGTAGAAGTCGAGAACGGAGCTAGAATTCCTGCACGTACTGTTGTGATTGCAACCGGGGCGGCTTATCGGAAGCCGCAGTGCGAAAAATTACCGCGCTTTGAAGGCGCGGGTGTCTATTACGCTGCAACTCCTATGGAAACACAATTGTGTCAAGGAGATGAGGTGATCGTAGTTGGTGGAGGAAACGGAGCAGGTCAGGCTGCCGTGTTCCTTGCTGAGAGTGCAAGGCGTATACACATGCTCGTCCGTTCTGCTAGTTTGGCCGACAAGATGTCCCGATATCTGATTCGCCGAATCGAAGAGACGCCTAAGATAGTATTTCGACCACACACAGAGATCATAGGACTTCAAGGAGGCGATCATCTAGAATCCGTTGGGTGGCGAAATAATCAAACAGGATTGACGGAGGAGCATAATATCCGACATGTATTCCTCATGACTGGTGCCGACCCTAATACCAGTTGGCTCGATGGCTGCATCGCACTTGACTCTAAAGGATTTATCAAGACAGGGCTAGATATTTCACCTGAAAACCTAAGTGCTGCACATTGGCCTCTTGCTCGTCAGCCGTACTTGCTCGAAGCCAACTTACCGGGGGTATTTGCAGTGGGTGACGTAAGAGGAGGCAGCATCAAGCGTGTGGCTTCCGCCGTGGGTGAAGGATCAATCGCGATCTCGTTTGTTCATAAAGTACTTCAGGAATAGGAAGTTACCAAGATTAGAACATTTTATTGGTAGCCGCACTCATGCTGTTAACGATTACTGTTCTTCTTTTGGGGAGGGATTTAGCATCTTGCTACTGAAGAAACAGTTGTCTCTTCTGGATTGATTGGAAAACAGATCAAAATACTTCTTTTCCCATTTGTAAGCAGAGAATTTCAATATTATGGTTCTTTCTGGGGTAGTCATACTGATCTTGGAGAAGTTATGGAATTAGCAAAGAAAGGATTGATAAAAAATAATATTCAGAAATTCGGTGTATCAGAAGAAAATGATGCTTTGGAGCTCCTTAAAGAAGGAAAGATTTTAGGACGAGGGGTATTAGTCACTTAAATTATAACCATTTCAAAGACTTAGACAATTGAGTCCCCTGTTAACTTATGTGCGAAGTAGACGGCCCATTTTGACTATGCAATCCTAATGGCTTGTATTTTCGAACCTAAGTCCAGTAAGTTTTCGATTTATGCACAGAACTTGGTACTTAGAATCGTTACTATTATAGATAAACTATATTCTGTGCTGTATATATCAAAATCCAATCTTTACTAACATTTTGCCAATATTTTCTCCTTTAAACAGATACAAAAATGCTTTGGGTGCATTTTCCAAACCTTCAATCACAGTTTCTCTCCATTTCATTTTGCCCTCACCAATCCATTTGGACATATCAGCATAAAATTCATTTAATATATCATAATGATCTCTAACAATAAATCCCTGAAGCTTGAGTCGATTAGATACTGCTAGAAAAAGGTTAGACGGACCTGTAGGTGTCGAAGTTAGATTGTATTGTGATATCATACCACAAAGTACGATTCTGCCAAAGGTTTTCATGTTTTCAATAGCTGCTTCCAAATGCTTTCCACCAACGTTATCAAAATAAATATCAATTCCATCAGGACAAGATTTTCCTAACTCGGCTGAAATATTCGTTTCTCCTACTTCTTTATAGTTAAAGGCATGATCTATTCCAGCTTGATCAAGTAACCATTTTACCTTTTCATGTGAGCCAGTACTTCCTATCACACGGCCGCCCTTTATCTTTGCAACCTGGCATGCCACAGAACCAACAGCTCCTGCAGCTGCAGAAACAAATACAGTACTATTATCTTTTTCAATTAATTGTGCAATTTTTAAAATACCCATGTAAGCTGTAAGACCTGTCAAACCCAATATACCCAAGTACCATTGAATTGGAGCCATGTTTGGGTCGATCCTTGTTACATCACTCCCGCTACCTTCGGAAATCCAGTATTCTCTCCAGCCTAAATTTCCAAGAACATAATCGCCTACAGTAAATTTGTTATTATTTGATTTTATGATTTGACCTACACATCCACCCTCAAGAGGCTTCCCTATTTGAAATGGAGATATATAGCTCTTAATTTCCCTCATACGTCCACGCATATATGGATCTACTGACATCCATAAGTTGCGCACCAAGAATTCGCCATCCCTTAGATCTGGAACTTCTACTCTGACAAGCTGAAAATCATTTTCAGTAGGCATTCCAACTGGACGTTGCTTCAAATGAATCTCACGACTAAAAAGTTTCTCTATTGTCATTTACGATTAATCCAAGAGGAATGTATATCAAACTATTGGGTATATTCTCGATGTGTTTCATCTGATATTCTTAAAGAACAGCAGGCAAAATCCATCTGTTATACAAATAAAATATCACTAGTGACTTAAATAATTCCACTAATTTACTTCATTTGCATTTAGTATATAGGTTAGACACGATATCAATTTTTGGCTGTAAAGTTGAAATCCTCTTCTGCGGCTATAATTAATCTTCCGTTACATGGAGGACATGCTCCTCCATATTTGATTAGAAGGATGATCAAACTGTCTAATTCGATATCAAAAGTAATTGTAGATGAATATGGACAAGGTGAATTTCTAAGAAGGCTATCTGATCCGCTATGGTTTCAAGCATTTGGTTGTGTTCTTGGGTTTGATTGGCACTCTTCAGGAGTTACAACAGTAGTAACAGGAGTTTTGAAGCAATCACTTAATGAAGAAATTCATGCGATATCAATTGCGGGCGGTAAAGGAAAGAAGGCTACACAGACAAAAAATGATATTCCAAAACTTGCTGAAAGATATTATAACTTATCTTCAACTAAGATTGATGATTTGATGCATGCAAGTCGAATGGCCGCAAAAGTAGATAATGCTGTAGTACAAGACTATTACTCTTTATATCACCATGTGATTCTTTTTGATGAACACGGCGACTGGACTATAATACAACAGGGAATGAATCCTGATAGTAAAATGGCAAGAAGATATCATTGGAATTCGGAGAACCTCGAGAGCTTCGTGTCCGAACCACATGCAGGAATTATCTGTGGCTGTAAAAGTCCAAATATTCTCAATATGACTTCAACGGATTCCGTAGAAAATCAGAAAATATGCGTGGAGTTGGCAAATAGCGATGCAAATAATCTAAAATCATCTGTATATAAAGTTGAAAGATTGATACGTACTATTCGAGAAAAAAATAATACATTAGATAACTGGATTATGAAAGAAAATAACAAGTATATTGACGATCAACAGTATGAAGAATATTATGAGATGCCTAGAAGATTGGACTGGGAAGCATTCAAAAAAAGTTACGATGTTCGACCCCAAAATTACGAGCAACTAATTTCTATTCCGGGGATTGGACCAGCAGCAGTTAGAGCTCTGTCTCTCATTGGTGAATTAATTTATGGAACAAAAGCATTTTGGCAAGATCCTGTGAAGTTTAATTTTGCTCATGGTGGAAAAGATGGAGTGCCATATCCAGTAGCTCGTAAAACCTATGATAAATCTAAAGTTATCTTTCTTCTGCAATTGAAGGAGCTGAAATAGAAAGAGAGCAAAGGATTCAAGCGTTGCGGAAATTGGCACAGTATTCAGCTAGAATGTTTAATCAGGATAAATCATGACGTTACACTATTCGACATAACCTTTGAAAAAACTGCAATTTTAATCTTCTAAAGCATATCCATTACTTTAGTGTAATCAATAAAGTTCGCTTTATCTATTATACGAGTCAAGAGAAATATGGTTTGAGATTGTGAGGTCGTTTACATGAAATTAGTTAAGATCTTAAGATTAAAGATGGAAAAAGCATAATTTTGTTTTTACAATATTTACAAATAGTTGAGACAGATTCGGTGAATATTCTTACATTCATATACTATTATCTGAAAACTCGAAGATCTAAAATATTTTCATCGGTAACACATAATCATGTTATCCAGAACTATGATAGCAACTTTGCACTCTATAGTTTTATATTTCCAACATTCTCCCGTTAAGAGAAATGCCTCAAAGAACCTTAATCCTCTCTATTACTGTCATTTTCTTCTCCTTCTTCATTTTGGTCATTATCGGGATATTCATAGCCAATTCTTCCTCTGAAATTCATTCAACCCCCATTACAGAAATTGATAAGCCGGTCGGAGTATGGGGTCCTTTTTCTAATAGCGGTAATAATCTCGAACAGCTATGGGGAAATAACCAGAGTGAAGCAATATCTGATATTATTATGCAAGGATTTGATGAATATTATTTTGTTATGAGTAATTTTGAAAATCCTAAGCAATTTGATTCGACAGAATCATTATTACAGTCCGCTGAGAACCTTGATCATGTTCTAAAAATAATAATCATAGTGCTTCCACCTTCTGAAGGAGGCCCAGACGGAAATTATGATTGGGAAGGCTGGATTGAATATTTCAATTCTCTTAAGGAGAGGTATCCAAACTCTTTTGAAGGATTTACTATCGATGATTTCAATTGGATTAGCACGAGAAATGATACAAGATTTGAATACAACATTGATTTTATGGAACATTCAAATCTAATAGATGCACTCCAGCACAAGAGAGAAGATGTAAAATTTTATCCCACTGTGTA
>JARBAV010000247.1 GCA_029237515.1 Nitrososphaerales archaeon | reverse complement strand
TAAGCCCCAATTCTTATATACTATTCATAGTATTATTCCTTTAATGTCTTATAAAACAAAGCAAAAAAGAATATTGGTAATTATTACCGTCTTGGCAGTATCTATTTTGTCTGGATTCCCAGCAGTTATGTCATCATCAACTGTATTAGCACAAAAAGACACGGACGTAGCTCCAGCACCTCCTTCTATTGGCGCGGATGTACCGCTGACGTACTTTGGCCCTGCCCCCTCCGAAGTCAATCCATCATTCATAGGTCCACTTCAGTTACTTAGATCAGGTTCAGTTGATCTTAACGCAAGTACTGTAACTCTACCTCTGTACAAAGGGCAATTAGTCACAGGAGAAAATGTATGGTACGTACTCACAGATACAACAGATAAAGGCAATGCAGAAGCCCTAGGACTTAATTGGTCACCAAAGCTTACTTACTCAGCTTTAGGGGCTCGTGTTGCAAACCTAGGTCCTAATAATACATTGATATTTGAAAACGGAACAGTAGACTTTAGTCCGGAACGTCAGGTTAAGCCAGGCAATGCAAGCGCCTTTCCACCAAGCCAAGCAAATCCTGGATCAATAGGTGATAGTGATTATACTCCATTAGTACTAGTGAAGAATGCTGGGGGTCAGATCTATAATGCTCCTATAATTGCATTTGACGTAGACGAATCAGATCTTGAAACCTTCTGTAATGGAACTCCAGATTATTCAATCGTACACGACAAGGTAGTAAATATATGTCCGCAAGATGGTACAGTAACTCTATCCTTAACATCAGGTTTTAGCTTTGCTCGTCCAGTACTGTATTTGAGTTTCGATGCTAGTTCACCACTTGCAGCCGCTCTCGAAAAGGCAACTCTTGCACCCAAGTTAGGCTCTATAACTGTCGGTAACGATGACAGTGCATTCAGTGCAGTTGAACGAATATTCATCACGGCCAACGGTCCAACTGGCGTAGATAATCCTCAAAGACAGGGATTGAATAGTGCCGTAATGGGTGAAGGATCTCCACTCAACATATTTGGAGGCATCCCAACCATTGCTACAGACTACAGTCCATTATGGGATGCGAACCTAGGAGAATGGACACAACAAGCAATTGATAATGGGTACAGATCACGTGTAACTGAGGAATTCCAGATACTTGGGCTTGTCCAAGACGGCTGGATAACCGGTCCTGGTGGAGCACCGTATGGTTCAGTGGGAATAATTATTAACTGTCCGATAGTCTTCCGTCTTCTGTAAGTCAAAATCAATGAAATACAGAAATTGGAAGCCCCCAATTTTTTATATTAGGTTTTGAGAAATGCAAGCTCTAGAAACTATTGAAGGTCATGATAATATAATGCGCTCAGTTATATCGTTTGTAAATGCGGATTCAGAGATTGATATTTGTGTAGACCTGACTCAGACTACATCGATTCTAAATTCAAGGCTGATAATACAAGCTATAGAAAATACTCGACATAATAAGATTAAAAATAGTAGAAGTAACAAAGTCATAAGATGTATAACCGAAATTACTTGTGACAATATATTATATTGTAAGGAACTTCTCAAGTTTGTTGATGAATTAAGGCATGTAAACAGAATTAAAACGTCATTTTGCGTAGGTACAACAGGATCTCTAACATCTACAATAAAAAGTGATGGTACGAATGGTACCAACAACGATCAAGAGGCAGGCAACAAGAATCAAGGACAGAAATTGATTAGAAGTACTGCTAAGGAAATTGTAGATCAACAACAATGTTTATTTAATATTTTATGGGACAAAGCCATACCTGCAGAACAAAAAATAAGGGAAATCGAAGAAGGAATATTACCTGAAACCATTGCTATTATCAGACGCCCAATTGAGGCACTAAGTCTAGCATTCGATCTTGTCAAAATAGCTCAAGAGGAAATACTAGTTGTGTTTTCTACACCCAATGCATTTCGCAGAAATGTCAACTCAGATAGTATCCCGTTACTGTTGGATGCTGCAGAAAGAAATGTAACTATTACATTTCTAGTGCCTATGGAGAAAGATGATTATATTAGACTAGCGGCACGAAATCTTTGCAATAAAAACAAGAATATCAAGATTTTAAACATTGAGCCTTCATTACGCACTGCAGTAACTGTACTCATAGTTGACAGAAAGTATTCATTTACAGCAGAGGTTAGAGATGATACGAAACAAACCGGTGCAGGGGCAATGGGAATAGCAATGTACTCAACAAGCAAACCCACAGTTATGTCATATGTATCTATATTTGATAGTTTCCTAAAATTGACTAAACAATATGAGGAATCAATGTACGACTTAATGGAAAAGACAGGCGAACTTTCAGCTGTGAAGCAATACCTTAATGATGTTCTAAATGAGGTGCAGATCTTTAAAGGGAACAAAGATGCAGATTAAGCCATTAAACGACAGTGGCATTCAGCCGGGTTGAGTAGATTTCAGCAAAAAGGAAATGGTTAGAATAATAACTAATAAATTGATGAAATGTTGCAAGCTTACTCAATTTTTCTTTATATACCGTATCTGTCTTTTACTTCTCGTTACTTGAGGAAGATGAATGCTGAGGCATCAAATTTTTATCTTTACCTTTCAAGAACGATCTCTTCAGCCATATTGAGGTAATAATAGTAGTAAAGGCAACCATAATTATCACTGTAGTATAAGAAGGAACCATCATGTTATTGATTAAACCAGAGATCTTCAGATGTTAACATTGGAAAACTAGCCTTATAAAATGAATAACCTTGTTAAGGTTAAATAATGTTATGGATTAATTACTAAGTTTGAAAACTATTTCATTCATACCCTTCCAAATAATCAAATCAAATGAGCGGCAGAGTAAAACTGAATGTTACTCCCTTTCCATCGGCATTCTTCTCAGCCCAAATCTTGCCACCATGAGCTTCTACAATATTCTTTGAGATAAACAAGCCTAATCCGGTTCCTGAGGTAGATGACTTGGTGACAAATTTTCCGAATAATCTGGGTAATATTTCAGGATCTATTCCCTGTCCAGAATCTTTCACACTGATGACGACCTCAGAGACTTTCTTCTCTGCTGTTACAGATATG
>JARBAV010000246.1 GCA_029237515.1 Nitrososphaerales archaeon | reverse complement strand
GTCTTGATTCATTAGATGAAAAAGTTGCATCAAATGTTATGCAAGTTGATGATGGTTGTATCGAATCAACTTCTAATGTCCATTTAATTAGCACTAGCAGGATGGATGATACTAGGAGTGCTAACAATGACGATGATGACGATGATAACAAGGACGATGGCAATAACAGTGATAATGTATTTGCGAAACTTTTAGATAACGACTATGATACAAAATGGGAGGAAGAGGGATTCGGGTCTTTCATACAAGCTGATTTAGGTTCTGTAGAACCAGTTTGTAATATAGGGATCGCTTGGGACAAAGGAGATGAAAGATCCTACAACTTTGTAATATCTACTTCTGATGATGGAACCACATTTACTGATGCTCTAAGGGGGACGAGCAGCGGATCTACTGAAGCATTAGAGACTTACGACCTGACAGATGTTGATAGCAGGTATATTAGAGTTACAGTTTTTGGCAATAACGACGACAATAATGAACAACATGATACAGCAGCAATAAATGAAATTAGAGTAGGAACTCCCACCGCGGCCGGCTCTCAATCTGATAACAACTCATCGAGTGGACAATCAGAGCCTTCCGAGCAGTTGCTGAATGTTAACGATAATGCTTCCTCTTCCTCGTTGACTAACTCAACTGAGATTACACCTGACAATTACATAACTGAACTAACCGATTTGATGGTTACCGATGGCTATGAAGACAGAGTACAAAAGCAGTTTGCGAACACCAATCTTCCACCATCAGTCGAAGACTTGAACATTAAGGCAGCCTCTGTATCTTCCTTGGAGATAGAGCTAAAAGGTTCAGACCTCAGTAGTCCTGACGAATTGGATTACTCGGTTATTGACCTCCCAACGCATGGTGTTCTAAAAGCCGGGACTGATCAAGATCGTGTTCTATACTATCCAAATCCTGACTACGTAGGCTCAGATAGTTTCACATACAGAGCAATTGACGACCAGGGCTTAGAAAGCGTTCTAGGAACGGTAGATATTTTTATCGAAGATTCCTAAACGTACAGAGGAATTTTGACAGTCCCTCTTATTTGTTTTTGAAAGGTTAGTACTTATAGGTAATGACTAGAGTGAGGACGTCTTATTTTTTTGTATCAAATTGAATGCTCGGTTTCCCTATGATACTTAAAACCTACACGCAGCATCAAATATACTAGAGAATAGGTTAGAACACATTTTTATTATTGACTTCTTAAAGTGCCTTATACACTCTCAAGCCTTGAAGTTATTTTTTCTGTTTCCCCAGATGAAGAGTAAGTAGCTGACAAAGTACCTCATATTTCCAATTCGAATTGGTATTGCTTATTCTTTGGGGTTACCAATAATTAATTTATTGTCTCTCAATGTTATCACCAACACTTTATTCTTAATTAACCTAGTTTTAAGTTCCCTATCAATTGTTGCTACAGCGCAATTATGACTACTTGAATATTTTATGATGGCCTCGTCAGCGTACTTTGAGTGAGGAAGATTAATCAAGTTGAATTTAGACCCTATCAAAGATAGAGCTGTCCTAGCCATTCTTGATCGTTTTGGGCCAGAATGGCTTTCTAGATGTCTTAATTCGTCAGCTACTTTATTTGGAACAGTAAAATGCAGACTACCTAAAGATGATTCAATACTTTCAATATTTCGCAGCGGGATCGACCCAAGAACCATCATAAAACTAGTATCGCACATTACCTCCATTATATTGATGAAATCAATTAGTAGGTATTAAATCAGCTGTCTACTAGTAAACTCGATGTAATCTACCCTGCTTTAGCATGAATGAAAAGAACTGTGAATACTAGACAAACCGATCAAGTAGAATGTTACTCCGGTAGAGATTCTTCAGCGAGAATAGTATTCACCTTATCAGCCAAAGACCATTATTCCTCTAATGTTGCAAATAATTAAGATATACTTCTGCATTGGGAAAAGAAGATAAAATGAAGAGTGATTACAAATCCTGTTGATCTGCATTACATTCC
This sequence comes from Nitrososphaerales archaeon, assembly GCA_029237515.1. Taxonomy (GTDB): domain Archaea; phylum Thermoproteota; class Nitrososphaeria; order Nitrososphaerales; family Nitrososphaeraceae; genus TH5896. The sequence continues at coordinate 1,569 of JARBAV010000246.1, read as the reverse complement.
AATTAAGGGACTACGTTTATGAATTGGTGCTAATATCCCTTTTTTCGAACGTAGAATTGAATATTTGATCATGATGTAGCACGGTTATTCCTGTTACGTTCCCTAAAATTTCAATTAGCACAATCCAGCTTGGGGTATCTAGATCTACCGGATTGTCTATTTCCTTAGCAATAGTGTGTATGAGATCTGAAGATCTTAGAAACGAATTATGCCTTTTTTCGACTAACAATTTAAATGAATCAGAAGAAGATATTTTCCTTTTAGACAACTCAGTGGCTGCCTTCGTTATATTAGACGGATTGGAATCTGTAACGGATTCAATTGGAATAACCCTCAAAACATACCTAAACCGCCAATCTTCGGAACGCACTATACCCTTGAACTTTTCGATTACCTGAAAAGGATCCAAGAGAGTATTACCCGTAATTAATCCTGAAATATTTGTAACCTCAAAAAAAGCATCCGAGTCACCAATATCATCTAGCAGATCCAGCATCTCATCTATAGCATCAAACTCCCTGTATCGATAGGTTGTCGCTATGAGATTGAATTTATTTAACATAATATCTCATCAGAATCAGTTTCCCGCGAGCCTACACGTGAGTTGTACTAAATCTGTTCATTCTCATTATGCTTTCTACTCTTCATATTCAATGTAAATCAAGCACTTCTAGTCCGGGCATCGAGTCTCCTGCTAGAAATCGAAGAGTCGCACCACCTCCTGTGGATACATGACTCACTTCTCCTTCTGAAACACCCGATGTCTTCATAGCCTGAAGGGTATCCCCCCCACCAACTAAGGTTTTTGAGCCACGCCAAAAAGCAAGGGCCATGCTTTTTGCAATATTTATAGTTCCATTTGCAAACATTGGGATTTCGAAGGAACCCATAGGGCCATTCCAAAATATAGTACCTGAACTGCTTCCTCCTATCTCTGAAGAATACTTTTGAGCTGTTTGAATCCCGATATCAAACCCGGCTGAACCTTCTGGAATATCTCCCTCCACCACTACTGCCGAAGAACTTTCATTCACCGAAGTAGATACTATGTGATCAATAGGCAGCATTATCTTTTCACCGTAGGAAGATAGAGCCTCAGTTGCCCATGCCAAATGTTCATTATCTATAAGTGAATTTCCGGTTTTTGATCCATTTGCAAGCAGAAATGTATAGGCAGTTGCTCCCCCGAGTAGTAGCTTATCAGCTTTTGGTAACAAGTTCTCCAGGGCGCCGATTTTGTCTTTTATCTTGACTCCCCCTACAACAAGGATCAGTGGTTTAATCGGATTATCCCTTATCATTGACAAATATTCAACCTCTCTCTTCAAATTCAATCCAGCTGCTCTCTTATCAAAAAGCGAAGCGGCGCCGTAAGTCGAAGCATGCTTTCTATGAGAAGTACTGAACGCATCATTGACATAAAAATCCCCCAATGAAGCAAGATGATTAGAAAATTCCTGGTCATTAAGCTCCTCTGCTTGATGAAAGCGGAGATTTTCTAACAAGAGAACATCTCCTTTTTCCATAGTATCAATTTCTTTTTCTACAATATTCCCAACACATTCATTG
>JARBAV010000245.1 GCA_029237515.1 Nitrososphaerales archaeon | reverse complement strand
TTATGTTTACTCTTGGACTTCGAACATGAGTCGGCCGAAAAGCTTGACAAAACCCTTCTAGACAAATGGTTGCTAATCCGGCATTTATCAAATGAGATAGCCTCCAAATCAAACGAAGAATATGGCCGACGAATTCTGACTGTAAATAAATATGGGCTCGATGGTCGGTCCGAAATAACCACTGCAGGAATCTGTTATTTACTGTCGATAACATTAGACGCTAAAAATACAGATCTTTCAGTGTTGGCTGTGCTCTCTTCCCTTGGTGAGAGACAGGATCGCGGAGAAGGTAGGTCACTTCTGGGAATAAACGCAGAAATAGCCAAGACTAGTGAATCTCAAGGTCTGTTGGAGAGTCATCCAGACGACCTTATGATGGTAGGACGCGAATGGAGGCCAATTCACGAAGCGATCGCCCTGACTCGTTTTCCCTACATTGATGGATTAACTTGGAACTTACAGAGGGCTAAGTCAATAGTGGAAAATTCGGGGATCACGTTGAGGGACAATGGGAAATGGCGAGTATTCGCCGAACTTCTGGATCAGGAGAAATGGTCCATTTATGAAGGGATTACAAAATTCGTTGCCACCAATTCTGGCACAGAGACACTACCTTTAGAAGGCATACGAGGGATGAGTTACACCCTACTTAAGGAAGACAAGGGAACTTCACTTCGTGATGCACGGGAATATTCAGATCTGCTGGGAATCTGTGGTAAAGTGCAGGAATCAGGAGTTGCAATATCGGTTTGCCTTGGCGACCGCTTCAAGATGTTAACAAAGGCTGAAGAAACAGTGATTCGTTATCTTGACATTCAGAAACGATCGCTAAGGACTATATTTGGTGAGAAATGGAGGATTTGGGTTGACAGAGACATGGTCTTCATGAACGGGGAAGGGGCCGTGGCAGAAAATGCCCTAGAAGATATTACGATTCTTCTTGAATCGTCCCCACAATTCTTGCATAAGATCCTTATTGGCAGGACGGTTACACAAGCAGGCACGTACAAGTATTGTTGTCGGTCGTATGACTTGCGAAAATACACTGAGATGGCTTCAGCGATACGGAAGTGTTCTAACGCTTCTCCTGTACTCCCCCATCCTTTTGAGCCTTACTTGCTGAATTGCGAAGTATCACCTAACAATATAGAAAGTTTTGTCTCATGTTTGAAGGCTGCACCTTGGACCACTGAGCATGCAAAATCCACTCGTTGATAAAATCACCATATATATAGAACTAGATCTAGAAGATGAAGGCAAAAGAGACGCAATAATGAAATCACTCATTGCAGACAACGTCAATTTTCCCCAAGGTTTAGAAATGCAAATGCATTCTCTTTCAGAGAACATACTTTCTATAGATTTCAAAAGTGATGGTTCTATTGAGACGATATCCAATACAGTCGACGAAGTCTTGAATCATATTTCGATTGGGAAAATGGTGCTTGATCATGATTGATCCACGGCTCCTAAAAGACGATCCAGAACGGATACGATTAATGCTTTCTCAAAGAAATCTATCTTTTCCATTAGACGAATTATTGTTGCTAGATAAGAGGAGACGCACTTTGATTTCCGAGGCCGATCTGTCGAGACACCGAAAGAATGTAATTTCTCAAACTATAGCAAGAAAAATGAAAACTAAAGAGGACTGCTCAGAAGAGCTCAAGGAGATGAAATCTCTTGGTGACATGATTCTCAATTTGGATAAAGATCTTGAAGAAACAGATTCAAATTTCAAGCGTCTGATAATGAGTCTACCTAATATCGTCAGTAGCTCTGTACCTATAGGTGCGAATCAGCAAGATAATGTGGTAATTAGATCGATAGGAACGCCTCATAAGTTCGATTTTGCCCCTCTCGATCACGTTGATCTTGGAACAAAGTTGGATCTATTTGACTTAGAACGAGCTGCAAAAATTTCTGGATCCCGCTTTTATTTCTTGAAGAATGTACTCGTAAAATTAAATATTGGACTTATACAATTTGCTCTGGATTATCTGCAAGATCAAGGATACATACCTGTGCAACCTCCTTACATGATCAGAAGAGAACCAATGGAAGGCGCAGTCATATTGGAAGATTTTGAACATGTCATTTACAAAATCCATGGCGAAGATCTATACATGATTGGTACCTCAGAGCATGCGATGGCGGCAATGCGTATGGATGAAATCCTTGAAGGAGCTTCTCTTCCGTTGAGATATGCTGGTGTCAGTCCGTGTTTTAGAAAGGAAGCGGGTGCCCATGGAAAAGATACGAAAGGCATCTTTCGAGTGCATCACTTTGACAAGGTTGAGCAGTTTATATTCACACGTCCAGAAGATTCGGAAAAAGAGCATCAGAAAATGATAGAATTGGCCGAGAAATTTTATGAAAAATTGGGAATCCCCATTCGAACAGTCCTTTTGTGCACGGGTGACATGGGTAAGACTTCCTCCAAGACCTACGACTTAGAAGCTTGGATGCCAGGACAAGACTGTTATAGAGAGATAGTCTCGAGCTCGAATTGTTTAGACTATCAGTCTAGAAGATTGAGAATACGATTCAGAGACCGCCCTGATGAAGAAACTCGCTTAGTTCATACCCTGAACAGTACTCTGGTCGCGACTGGAAGAACGTTAGTTGCAATTGTTGAAAACTTCCAGCGCTCTGACGGGACGGTAGAAGTGCCTGATCCCTTGAAGAAAATCATAGGAACTGATAGGATTTCAGCCTGATAAAGGCTTCAAGAGTATAATAGACTATTCTCTAAATGATATTCTAATTGTTGATTGAATACAAAAATTAGGGAAGTTAGTTACTGTGTTGTGTGATTACTAGATCACTTGCCACGGTCTAGTTGCGAATGTTACGCCTAAGCCTGCTCCTATCAATATCACTTGGTAGGTTACATTCGTCCACGGAACTGGCTTGAAAATTGGTTCGCCCGTTACTTGAACGGTTTGTCCTGGACCAAGTCCTGGACCAATGGTCTGAATGTTAAGCTGTGTGTGGACATGATAAATACCTGGTTCTAGCGCTCTGACGGTTAGTGAATATGGAATTGTAGCTTCTGGTTCAATGTCAAAGACGTTGCCGGGGGGATCACGAGCAATGAACTCCCACCTGTTGCCTGCATTTGTTGATTCGCTGAAAAGCGACAACCACGCTCTAAGTGGTCTGTTCACCAAACTCTGTAGTGTGCCTGTTACAGTTAGCTCATCACCAGTCTGAAGTGTCTGACCAGAAAAAGATTCGTCTTGAATTCTTACAAACCTACTCTGAAGTTGGGCCTGAACACCATGTCCCTCTACAGAAGGCATAAATGCGAATGCACTAGACATTACTACTACCGCAGCCAATCCTGTCAAGACTATAGCCTTGTTAATCATTTGTCGTTTCTAAGCGATACCAGAAGAAACAAAGATATATATTTTGCTGTTATCGATGGGTCGAAGTCTATTCCTTGATGAAGTTCTGCTTGGTTTTTTTGGCGCATCGAAATTTTCGAAATGAATTTACAGCCCTGAGAATTTCCCTCTACCGTGAATATGTAAAGAGCTGATCCCTGATACGAGATCTTGTCTTGGTATGAATCTATTCAATCAAACTCAAATTGCACAGCAAAATTTAAAAAGGTAAGTAATGATCAGGTATTGTATAAGATGACTTTACCAAAGGGATTCGGACCTGGTGGAAGACGAGTTGAAGGTGGCGGTAGTAGAGACGATGTAGAAAAGATGATTGGACGCAGAGTCGAAAATATGAAAGGTGTCTATATTCTAGGCTTTGCCTTATGTTGGGCTGCAACAGCTGGTGGTGTTTATGTAGGCGTGACAGTTTATCCTTGGGCTTATCCTCTGCCAAGTGGACTATATGCCCTATCTGTGCTTACTGTTATCGAGGCTCTAGGCTTCATGTGGATCTGGAAGATCGCTACAGAAAAACCTCTACGTCCGTACTGATTTCTTTATTTTTTTTGGCGTCAAGTTCTACATTATTGCACTGTTTTTTTCTCATCAAGTTCTTGGCTCACGTAGATAAATTTTATATATAACCTCTAGCAGAGAGTTGTTAATGGTCTGGCTAAGACGCACAACGCACTATCTCTTCATAGTTGTCGTAGCTGTTAACAGCACGCTGCTGACTATTAATGCAGGAGACTACATATTCTATACTGATTGGGCTTGGACTTCATTCGTCGTGTTCTCTATATCGCAGTCAACGATGCTCGTTGTGGGTGCCATCTACTACATGTTGTTTACGGGAGTGCCAGGGACAGCGACCTACTATGCCACTATAATGACGATTTATACATGGGTTGCGAAAGGGGCTTGGTTTGCTCTTGGATATCCATACGACTTCATCACGGTACCGGTTTGGATTCCATCTGCAATGTTGCTGGACCTCTCTTACTGGGCAACAAGAAGGAACAAACACGCGGCGATACTAATAGGAGGAACATTGGTTGGACTTTCACTGCCATTGTTTAACATGATCAACCTGTTGACCATACGCGATCCGCTTGAAATGGCATTCAAATATCCTAGGCCAACACTGCCTCCATACATGACACCAATCGAACCACAAGTCGGTAAGTTCTATAATAGTCCAGTAGCCTTAGGAGCTGGCGCGGGAGCCGTGCTATCTGTGCCAATAGCAGCTTTGGGTGCAAAACTCAATACGTGGACTTACAGATGGATGGCCGCTTGGAGTAAGTGGGACTAAGCCAAATTCCGTCAATCCTTTTCTTTTTTCTTTTTCATCCAAGATTCAATTGTAATCTTAACTGCTTCTAACGTTACTATTCGCCAGTATTCTAAATGTTGATTAGAAATAGTTGAAAGTATGAAACACTCTTAAATTGCTATCATAAAATAAATAATTATTTGGTGGCTATCTAGCTACTACCTACTCGCAAAACATCTAACAAGTTGGAGATATCAGAGCTAGATCTACCTCCAGTTAGGAAGACTCTTTGTTTTGACGGTGGATTTTTAACATAGTCTGGGATTTTTGCTGCGATCCTTTCCTCATATGTCGGCACCATTTCGTTTTGGTAGAATATACCTATGGGTATTTTACTGCCCCATTCATATGACCTCAAGATTGCATTGGACATCTTACTATCTGCTTCATTATCTGAGTGAACAATTCCATCATATCCTGCTCCTTCGAGTTTGTATGTTCGTGGAATCTGCTTTCCCGTATCTGGATCTGGATTATCTGATCCCTGATACCACTCTCTGGTATTGATGTCGTTATAAGTGGGACATGGTTGCAATACATCCAAGTATGCCAAGCCTTTGTGGGTGACACCCTTTATTATCAAATCTTTAAGGTGTCGAACGTCATATGAGTATCCTCTTGCTATAAACGTGAAGCCGGAAACGGCAGCAAGAGCAAGTGGATTGACGGAATTATTTGAATTTGGCAATGGAAGTGATTTAGTCTTCAAGCCTAATTTCAACGTAGGAGAAGCTTGCCCTTTGGTTAATCCGTATACTCCATTATTAAAAATGATGTATAACATGTCAACATTTCGTCTTCCAGCACTAACGAAATGACCTGCACCTATTCCCAACCCATCCCCATCACCTCCGACAGCTATTACTTCCAATTCAGGATTACAGAGTTTTGCCCCTTGAGAAAATGGGAGGACCCTGCCGTGTAGTGTGTGTATTCCATAAGTATTAATAAAATGCGGAGTTTTACCCGAGCATCCAATACCGGAGAAGATAACAGCTCTATGCTTCTGAATCCCCATCTCTGCAAGAGCCATCTGGATTGCATTGAGTATGCCAAAGTCCCCACACCCTGGGCACCAGTCATTATGTACATCCGTCTTATAATCACTAAGCTTAAGCGCCATGTTCCAAAACGATCCTCTTAGGAGCTTCTCCAGTCAATATTCTCATTAGCGCATTATAAATCTCACTAGATGATATCGGTCGGCCATTATACTTCACAATCAGATGATCCATACTAATACCTGTATTTTCGCTAATTAGCAGAGCGAGTTGAGATGAATAATTCATTTCAATATCAACCAGCCGTTTGTGGTCCCCGATTAAGTCGCGCACTCTTTCTATTGGAAACGGATTAAGTAAGCGCAATTGTACAAACCTAACTTTCTTGCCCTCATTTAGGAGCCTGTCCATTGCATCCAGAATAGCACCCTTGGTGGAACCCCAGCTAATAACGGTCAACGAATTTGGTTCATCAATTCCAAACAACGCCACCTTGTCTTCGTCACTTATTTGGTCGAGTGCAATCATTAATTTGTCCATTCGCTTGTCCATCATTGCTATCCTTGTCTCCGGATCCTCTGTAATATGACCTTCCTCGGTATGTTCATCGCCTGTATTCCAAAATATTCCATTTTCTGTTCCAAGCAAAACTCGAGGCGAAATTGAATAACTGACTTCATCATCCTTGTTATTCTTGTTATTTCGAATCAGCCTAAACCTGCGATAGTGACTGGCATCACCCAAATCGGACGATGAATCAGGTACCTTTTCTACAAGCAAACCTCTGTCAATTGAAATCCTTTGTTGATCAAATATTTTGCAAGTGGT
>JARBAV010000244.1 GCA_029237515.1 Nitrososphaerales archaeon | reverse complement strand
AATAGTAACAAACTTTCAAATGTGTAGATCACCTTGACATATTTTTCGATAAATCATATCGCAACCATATTCAACAACTGATACCGCAAATTGCATAAGGTGGAATCCAAGGGTATCTATTATTGTTTTAGGTTTGGGTTATTTTGGTTATAACTATTGTAACACTGCTTATCTGAAAATTGATGCAACTAACAGCAATTGATAAAGTAAAAAATACTTTAGTATACCCCTCTCACGTTTTAATGAGGCGATATATTTCCTTTAACATATCTTCGTTTCCAATAGGCTTACGGATGAATAGACTCTTATCTAATGCGCTATATTCTTTCATTCGGAATTCCTTATAATACAATTCGCTTGCTGTTAGAAAGCATACCTTGGCTTTCTTATCTCTTTTTCGTATTTCTGTATATAATTCAAAGCCATCCATATTTGGCATCTTGATGTCGAGGATAATCAGGTTGTAATAATCTGTTTTGAAATTTGATAATGCTTTCCTAGGATCATTAAATGTTTCAACTTCAAATCCATGGTACTCTAATGACATTCTGTAAAACAAAGTGAGATCAGATTCATCGTCTACGACCAAAATCCTTTTTCTTTTAATATCTTTATTCATTAGCTGAGATTCATCTTCTTCCTTCCTTTACTCCATTCTTAGATGTCAAGGGCAAAGTAAATCTAAAAATTGTACCTCTTCCCTCCAACACATTATTCTCAGCCTAAATCTTACCTCCATGAGATTCAATTATATTCTTGGAAATAAAAAGACCTAAGCCTGTCCCTTGTAGTGATCTAGTGACAAACTTTGAAAATAGCCTTGGCTTGATTTCAGGATTGATACCTTTACCAGTATCTCTCACAGTTACGATAACTTCGTTGTTCTGATCGCTTGTAGCCATTTCAAGTGATATATGACCGTGATTTGTAAATTGTATAGAGTTACTTAAGAGATTTGAAATAACCTGGTTTATTCTTTCCTTATCTGCTTCTACAATTATGGCATGACTAATATTGAAATTATCATTATAGATTAATTCAACTCTATTATTAGTCGTGTCTTTAATCCGCTCTTTGTAATCCTCAATAATAGTGGATATTAGATTGCGAATGTCAAATCGTTCCTTATCGAGTTTTAATGTCTGACTTTCAATCCTTGTAGCATCTAAGATATGAGCGGACAGTCGTTGTAATCTTATAGCGTTTCTACTTATTACCTGATCTGTCTTTTCTGGATAGTATTTCAATAGACCACTCATACCAAGGATAGCTTGTATAGGTGTTTTTAACTCATGAGCTGCAATACTAATAAACTCTTTTTGCATTGTATCTGCTTTCCATTGTGGTTTAATAACAAGGCAGTCATAAACGGGCGCGGTGGATCTATTGATTTTGTAACTGATCCCGCAGGATTCCATACTACAGGTCGCATTTTAGTTTGGGACCCCCCTCGCGTGTTTGAACATGAATGGCATACCGCTCCGCACCCACAACTTCCAAAAGGCGAAGCTGAAGCCGTCATCCGTTGGGAACTTGTACGGGATGGCAATTCTACCACCATCCTTACCTTGACTTTCAGCCGTCTGACCAAGCCGACCGCTCTTGGGTTTGCTCCCGGAATGCATGCATTTCTTGATCGCCTTGAAGCCCACCTTGAAGGGGACCCTTTGCCAGATTGGATGTTGCGATATGATGCAGTCAAGTCGTTCTATCCTTCCTAGCATGCAGAATGACTTTATCACGGTATCAACTGGTTTTCTTCTTCACCCATCAAGACATGATACTATTATTTCGATTCTTCTAGGATGATGTAGATCCTGTAATTGTTCATATCGTATTGTATGATTAATCTTAGTAATGTCGAAAATATTAATACATTGTTTCCCAATTCTTGACTATTTCAAGAGATGTTTCATAGGGAAGTATATGCAGTTCTCTGCCGTGCATGTTCCTATATATTAGAACCTCTATATTTTTAAACTATCTCTTCCAAACCAGGCACATAACTAGGGAACCTGAATCACTTGTCTCAAGAGGCACTAATTCCGATCTTAAAAACTCTGGAAAATTCGAAAACAAGATTTTATCTAAATGCACAGTGTTATGTCATTAAATACTTCTATCGATCCAGATTATGGTCATTTATAAGTGCAAGGGATCAACAGTTTCAGGTTTTCGAAGGCAGTCTAGAAATGTTTGTGCATCTTGTCATAATCTTTTCAAATGGTTTATCACTATTGCCACAAGAAAATCTGAACAAAAGTAGGATTACATCCTTCTT
>JARBAV010000243.1 GCA_029237515.1 Nitrososphaerales archaeon | reverse complement strand
GCACCATATTAATGTCATTCAGACAGCTCGCGGCGTTTGTCTGAAGCTGTAGCTCAATATCAAAGTCAGGAATCACTGCTGTAGGACAGTCGTTATTAGCGGCTGACGGTTGTGAATTGCTATCACCATAATTCTTTGCAGATGCATAATTGTATGGAGCTATAGATGCGCTCACTAACATAGCTGCCGCTACTGTTACTATCGCTACAATTGCTAGTGTTTTGTTCTTCATTTCCTAAGAAGCTTCAGTGTACGCATTTAATATGGTTTGGTCGATCAAATCTGATTTATATTATTGCAATAATGAAGTGAAGACTTTTCTCAATTGATATATAAAAAATCCTGAATATTGCTATATAATCGATTTAATTTACAGTAATACAATTTAGATAGATAGAAGAGTATTAGTCTGCCGAAATACTATGACTCTAACTCATCATATGAAAGAGTATTTGACTTAGACTATGTTATGTCACCAGCAGATTATACAATGCTTAAGTATTGACAACTATGACTCTGGTAAGTCTCCGACTGTAAGAAAATTGTCTGTTACATACATAATACTTAATCTGGTTTCTTGTGGATGGATAGTATTGTTGATGCATATCCATACACTAACAATTGATTTTATGTGAATCCAAGTTACCATTTACCGAATCGACTCTAGTATCAAATTCATTTCAATCATTACTTTTCTTACAAAATATGATAAAATGGAGATAAAAAAAGAGATTGAGCCAAACTAAGCCGCACCAACCCTAAAAGTAAGACCGTGAGTTACATTAAAGACAGAAGTCGATTTACTTGCTCAAGCTTAATTTTGATTGTGTTGACATTGTTGAGCGGGACTGAGATGTATTTTTCATAAAAAGTATAAATGGCGAAGAAACATTCAGAGCTACCACCACGGAATCAGACCATAGGAAATGACTACTTGGATGAGACTGAAGATAATAGAGAATGTACGTGTTTGCACACATCGCTCCCACTTCCCCACCAGTCCTAGCTCATACAATAATCATTTTAGTGAATATTGAGCATGACAAAATATACCCCCCGCGCTGAGCTTATTCCCCTAGAAGTAAGACAAGAAGAGCAATCTCATGAAACTGTGGAAATTTGCCTACTAGAACAACCAAAGTTAGGGCTTGACATTGAAATAGAATGTCCGCGATGTAACGACATTATGGAGCTGAATTAAAAATTTGATTCATTGGTGTATTTTTGTGACACCTGTAGCTTTGGTCTTAAGTGTATACAAACATTAGAGTATCAGACTACATCCCGCCTATGCGAGTCATAAACTATTTTACATTAGAAAATCAAAATCTTTTGTAACCTGTATACATATATCATAGGTTGAATATATTAATAATAAAGAACCAAAAATGACTTCGCTTATTATAATACTGGCAGCTACAGCAATCATTGCATTATCCATTACATTTAATCAGTCAGCCAGTGCTTCAACAGTAGACTTATCCTCAAATTCTGAGACAAGTGGTTCTTTATCCTCACCAAATACCACCTCAAAATGTGTGAACTTTAATTCTGAGGAGAGAATGATTATAATCAATTGCAAGACTACTAACTTAACACAGATTGATAACCAACTTAAAAATCCAGACATTCTGTATAAAGACGCAAATATTGACAAAGGATGGGTTTTAAATGCAGGCATTACAGTAGCTGAGAATGCCATTTTATACATCAATTCCAGCGACACTTCGTGGCTGAAAATTATCTCAGATGAAGAAACTGCATATCCAATCTTTGTATCTGGCGGTTTGGAGATTGATTCAGTAAGAATAAGCTCATGGAATCCTGATACGAATAATTATACTTCAAGTCTAGACTCTCACAGAAATGGAGAGGATGTGCATATTGGCACCCCAAGACCTTATATTCTAGTTAATGATGATGCGACAGGAACAACTAATATTACAAAATCGGAGCTTTCTTACCTTGGATATGAATCAGGATATGGGGGAGGTCGTACCGGGCTTAGATATCAAGGCGGTGATGGAAGTCTGGTAAAAGGAAACAATATTCATGATCTGTATTTTGGCTTCTATTCTAAGGGCGTTGGTGGAATTAAAATAGAAGACAACCATGTGCATGATAATATTCATTACGGATTAGATCCTCATACTGGAACAAACGATATGATTATTAGAAATAATACTGTGCATGATAATGGCTCAATCGGGATCATTTGTTCATTGGACTGCTACAACATAACTATAGAAAATAATGTAGTATACAACAATACCAAGATGGGTATAATGTTTAGCCGAAATATGACTAATTCCATTGCCCGAAATAATAGTGTTAGCAATGAAGACCGAGGAATTGTTATTTCCGAATCCAGCGAAAATGAGATTTATAATAATAGAGTTTCAGATAGTGGTAGCGGGATTGATTTGGATGAGGATTCTTTCAATAACAATATTCATAATAATATCATTATGAATATAGCCGATCCAGAAGATGCTCTGGGTATTGAGGGTGATGCCGGAGAGCAGAACACCCTGTTTTCGAATATTCTTCTAAATCCGAGCAATGGATTGAGAATAGATTTAGATCAGATCAGGCCCGATTAAATATCACTAGTGATTAACAAAAATAATTCCTCTGATTAATCACATCGAACTAGTAACCAGATAACATAGTTAGTCTATGGTTATATACGTACTCTGCCACTTCATTAAGATGATGATGAATGAGTTTGAGAAACACCAATTTCGATTCACAGTATCAGCGACAGTTACTCGATTCGAGTATCAAAAATAGTTCAACACAATTATCGGTTCATGAAATACCTTATGCGGTACCTATAGTCAAGAGACGGAACTTAATCCAGACTCAAATAGCCTTTTTGTTATGTAAATCATGTTACTGGTGTATGTCATTGTTGGATTTACATGTACAGATTGAACTCTGTCCTGTCTGTAAAGGTGCAAATCTCGTACGAATGCCAATCTTCTGAAGCCATATGTTGGCCTTCAATGATAAGTTAAAGTAAATTAAAAACGTAATATTGCAGGATTTTACTAGAAAAGTAGTTAGATCAATCTAATCATAGGGAAAGGCTATATTATATGAAATAAGTAGGATTTCGAGATACTCTCTAACTAGAACACTAGATCTTGCTGGTCTACCTAATGTTATTATCATAATCATATAACAACATCATTATCATTCATCTCATCTATAAATATCAAATG
>JARBAV010000242.1 GCA_029237515.1 Nitrososphaerales archaeon | reverse complement strand
GCATAATGGCTATCCCTTCAGGTTTTTTTCTAACGCAAATCTTTCGATACAGCACAGAGCCAGACTCTCTCTGACCTACTATATTGACCTCGATCGCATTTCGAACCAGCAACTTGAGTATACTTTCCAGGACACCATTTTGTATGATAACGACTAGTAGGAGCGGAGGAATCTTGAAACCTAACTTAGCCTCTGTTTCGACCAGTGCTTTAAGTAGCGTTGACGAATTGTAAATGTCAATAACCGTCTTTTTTCTTTTCATTTCTGTTGAATATTCTAGATTGAGCTAAAAAAGTGTGCTTTGAAAAATTCACTAGTAAAAAATTATACGTAATGCTAAGGCTAGCATGGCAGTGATTAGAGTGCCGAAACTAATTATTTTTAGATACCTTTCTAACGTGCGAACAGAGTCAATTTGAACTCCTCTACTCTTGAGGACCTTGTAAGGCCTCGAAAGACTAATTTCTACGTAACTGATGACCCCAGCAACAGTTGCCACGAGTATTGATTCAAGGGTAATTCCATTGGTCTGCATTATGAATCCAGCCATAACTGGAAGAAATCCCCATGCTATCACAAACCAAAAATTTGTGTGGAAACGCCCACCAAATTTTTCGAAATTATATGCAAACAGAAAAAAACCTTCTGCGACTGCTACGACTAAAAGTAGTGGCACAAAAAAAATGATATAGAAAATGCCTATTGAGTAGGCGACTGAAAGAGACAATGCTAAAATGATCCACGAGGCATGTATACTAATTTCTGCTCCCCAGGGTTTCTTACGTGAACCAATGCTATCAGCAAAGTGAGCGCCGATACCCAAAGCAAAAAAGTAGATAAGAACTATAGCCACTATCCGGTCCCAATGGATTGAAGGAGAAATTAACGAGCCTAGTAAAGCAAACGAAATACACATCGCAGTATATGGTAAAAATAAAATTCCTATCGCTATCCTAAACCGGGTGGGGCCGAACTTTGGCACGAACCATTCATTTAGCCGATTAGTGTCCCAGTTACTCATTCTTCTTGGCTACAATCATTTTCGAGGTACCAAATGTGAAATACGTCGAACTGATTTCGGCAAAACCATGACTTCCTAGCGATGCCAGTACTTCCTCTGACCATTTTGAATTCTCAATCATTTGATCCAGTTCTGAAAAGACGTGTCTCCAAGAAGTTACTATCAACCCAACTGCACACAACAACTTGAAATGTAATTTCCAGGCAATTCTAATGACCATTTTATTAGGGTATGAAAAATCATGAAATATAACAATCCCATTTGGAGTTATTACTCTACTAATCTCAGTTACCAATTTATCGATATCTACATATTTTGCCAAGTAAGAGGATACAATGCAATCACAACTTCTATTTCTAAAAGGCAACATTTCTGCACTAGCATTTATTACGGTCGGGATTTTCCTCCTTTTTTTAGAAATCTTGACATAATCAATTGAAAGATCCAAACTTAATACTTCTAATGCGTCATTACTATTTCTGATCATTTCGCTCAAGATTCCCGTACCGGAGGCGAGATCCAGTACTTTGTTTCCCTGGATCATGGTCAGAATATTCTTCTTCCACTGTTTATCTCTGCCTATCGTGGCGTATCGCACGATCTTGTCATACGTATTAGCGTTTTGCTCAGTAAAGAAGTCCTTTGCGCTTTGTAATCCTGAATGCACTAGCTTGGCACATGATGCATATTTGTTGTGTATAAAGCTTATAGTTGCATTTCAACTATATGGTAGTAATTGCATTTCGTGAATTGGCAAAGGCATGTTCGGCGAGGCGAATATGAAGGCCGAAAAGTAGTCATAAAAACCAACAAGAAGATTAAGGGCTTCAGAGACTTCATCCTAGTATTTGCCTACACGCTTACGTCTGTGCTAGTGTTACATCCTAGCTCCCCACATCCTCTTGGAGCAATGCTATTACAGAATGAGAGCATCGGAATGAGAGAAATGTTGAGGAAGCTAGAAATACTTATTCCGACCCTTTTGTATATTAGCCCTAAAGTCTTAATAGAAGAATTTATCGATGGAGGTAATCTATATACACTTTTAGAGAATGAAGGTGGTCCGATGTTGGCAGGTAATGCAGGGGTTCTTACGGCTCGACTTCACAATGCCAAATTAGTTTTTCTAGATAATAAGGCGGAAAACTACCTCATAAACACTCAAGGACAGCTAATAAGAACTGATTTGAGTTTTATAATGAGGGATGATTCGGTTTTTTCGAGGAGCATGGATATAGCAAGCTTCCTAGCCAGCATCATGGACTTGAGGGGCTCTCAATATCGACAAATTCACAACACTTTCATAAGTGCTTATGAAAAAGAAATGGGCGATTCATGCCCATATCTCTACATCATCTTGAGAAATATTTTAGCCTTAGGGTTCAGCTCGAATAAAGGTAATACATTGATGAACTTGTTGAAGTCTTAACTGGAATGCAAAAAATCTGCCAATGTAGTGATAAAAACGATGGCTAAATCAGGGTCAGTCAGATAGGTGGTAATTCAGTCTTCTTGTCAAATCCCCCAGAACCGAATCGGCAGTAGAAACATTGATCAGACATCATGTACGGAATCTTTTGAATGACAACAGCTCCAATCTTTAATGCAATTTTAGTCATGATTTTATATTTCATTGGCATGGAAGGAATAACCTCTTTAAAATAAACATCGTAATGATCTGGACAAAACTTTAATGTGACCTGAGCTTTCTGCCTAGACTGATGCCCTCCATCTCTTGTGGAGCTGTTTATGTTTTTCGCTACATTAATTTGTTCTCTGATATATTCGTGCTTAGGGCATGGACAATCCTTACCTAAAGGATGTTTGTACGCAGGAAGGTTTTTCCAGTCAAAGTCCGGGTAGTTCTTCTCAAAATCTTCCATTCATTATTCCAATTTTAATTGAATGTTATCTGATATAAACATGTAGGGATCTAGATGCCATCCGTTGGCAAGAATTAAATAGTCAATGGGATCAGAAAAAATATATTTTTGGTGATATTACAATCGTCAAGCGACGTGATGCGCGACCAACATACTAATAAGAGCGGTGGATCTGCAAAATCAGCAGCTACTACCACAGCCCAGACACGGAATAGAGAAGACGGTACGTCGTCTAGGCAACCCGCATCAGATTCCAACCTCAGGACCTTGCAAGATTTCAAGAAGACCCTTCTTGAGGAAAAGAAAATCGGCGAAGAAACCATTGAAAATCTCAATAAGAAGATTGACGATACAAAGAAACTCATAGATGATGAGCGCATCAATCTCGATGATTTGAGAGCAAAATTAAAGGTCGTAAATGAGCAAAAGGACGCGGAGTTTGGCAAGTTTACCGAATTAAAGAATGCCCTCATGGCTGCACGGGCACAGATGAAATCACTTGATGAAAAAGCGTCAACGTCGCGTTCAAGAAAAGATAGATATGATCTGGTAAATTTGAACAATCAACTTGATCAAATTGAGCGCGATATTCAGACAAAGAAACTTTCGAAAGATGAGGAGCGTAGATTGGTTTTGAAGTCAAAAGAAGTTGCAACCAAATTGTACTCTTTGAAAGCAATTCACAAGAAAGAAGATAAGTATAGAACAATTTCGACTCAGTACGATGTCTTGAAGAACAGGATGAACAAATTGTTTGATCAGAAATCCGAGCTGGGTGAAGGCATTGGAAAAATTAAGGCAGAGCTAGATGAGTTGCTGAATCTTAGGGAAAGCTTGTATGAAGACCGTCGTAAAAACATCAGAAATGTAAGAGAAGCTGAAGCAAAACTAGAGATGGTTGATACCCAACTCAACGCGATTCAGTTCAAGAGAACTAGGGCATCTTCTGAGCAGAGGGCACGAAGATATCCACGAGGTGAAGGAAAGGAGAATAGATACATTATCTCTCAGGAAAAAGGTAAGCGCAGTAAGGAGAATCAAGATAGATGGAATTTACTTAAGGAAGCAGCTCTTAAGAAAATGTCCGGTGGAGAGAAATTGACGTTTGAAGAAATGAAGCTCATTTATGGAGAGAACGGTTCAGTCGATTGAAACAAGACTTTTGATGCTTCCGTCAACATCGTATTCATGTGTAAATGTCAATCGTAGCTATATATAATGCCTGTAACTTATGAAGAAGGTCAGATACTAGTTAGAGTTGCCCGCGATTCCGTAGAAAGGCTATTTAGCGACAAAGGTCCAAGGTCGCGACAATCAATTCAGTCTAAAATGCAAGCCGGTGTATTTGTATCCATTCATAACTTCTTGGCCGATGGAAACACCCTGAGGGGTTGTATTGGTTTTCCCCTACCAAGAGGTGAATTCTATTCATCATTAGAGGAAGCCGCTGTTGCGGCTGCTACTCAGGATCCGAGATTTATGCCTATTTCGGAGGAAGAGCTTGATAAAGTAATCTTCGAGGTAAGCGTTCTGAGCCTTCCTGAATTGATCAATGTTACCAAGCCTGCCGACTATCTGGACGCGGTAAAGATCGGGGTGGATGGACTAATGTTGAATTGGGGTGAATATTCGTCCCTGCTACTGCCTCAAGTTGCTGCAGAATTTAAATGGGCTGCTGATGAATATCTAAACAACTTGTGTTACAAGGCGGGATTGCCTCCAGATACGTGGATGCACCAAGACGTTAAAATATACAAATTTAGGTGCTCCGTTTATGGCGAGTCCACGCCCAGAGGCGGAATATATAGAGTAGGTGATTGAACATTTGAATAGTCGATTGGTAGTTGATATTTGAGATTGTATCCACAATATTTGAAAGCTAAATATTTACTGCCTTGGATCTGATTTAGAATTCTTGTCAAAGATTTACATGTCTCCCTACGGAGTAGGGCTAGGTCATGCAAGCAGGATGTTGATGCTCGCAGAGCAGGTCAGAGAATTAGGGTACGAAGTAACTTTTTCTTCATTTGGTGAAGCAACTGATTTCCTAGTGCACAGTGGATTTACGTGTGAAAAAGTTCCTCCGCTAGAGCTTTCTTGGACATCGGAAGGCGCCTTTTCGATAAAAAAAAGCATTGCAAGTCTACCTTATCAATTCTCCAATTTCTCAAGACAGTTGAACGCAGAAGTAAGAAATATCGCTGAATTCCGGCCTGATCTCGTTATCTCAGATAGCAGACTCTCTCCATTGATAATTTCCAAAGCCTTCAGGATACCTTCGATAGTCATACTAAATCAAATCAGGCTATTATTGTCTCCTTCGCTGAGAAGGATACGTGTTGCTCGTCTTTACGAAGAATTTAATGGACAATTATTGGGCGCACTCTGGTCTTTTGCGGACAAGATATTGATACCTGACCTTCCTCCTCCAATGACAATAAGTGAGAAAAATATTTGGAGGGTCAGCACCACCTCCGGCAAGGTAAAGTATGTAGGATTCACAGCTCCCAATCCTACCATAATCTCGGAACGTTTAGACGAGGCACGTCGGATGCTCAATCTAAGCAGCAAAAAGCCATTTATTTTTCTTCATATTAGCGGTCCTGTACTTACTCGAAGACCTCTCATAAATCTAGTTTTGAGGGCCTTTAAGGAGCTCGAACCAGAGATACAATATGCCATTTCGGAAGGCAAACCTGGAGGCGATGCTTCTCCACAAAAGATTTCCGATTCAGGTTGGTATTTTCAATGGTGTCCAATTAGAGATGAGCTATTTACCCTATGTGATGCCTTGGTAATAAGAGCAGGGCATGCATCAATCTCCCAGTCAATTCAATTTGGTAAGCCGTTCTTATGTATTCCAATAGAAAATCATGGAGAACAGCTGGCTAATTCTGATAAGGTTTCAAAGTTAAAAATCGGCATCTCCCTAAGACAAGAAAGGCTGACCCCGGAGACCGTAAAAGAGGCTGTGCTGAATTTGATTGCTGATGAACAATATCGTAGAAATGTATTACATCTCATGAGGTTCTCCCGGGGACTGAACGGTGTCCAGAATATCCTAAAAGAAGTAAAACCCTACCTTTAGTACTCCAAGGCCCCTATTCCATGCGCCGGGTTCTTCTGTGCAATTATTGTTTGACAAGGGTAGATTGAATGAGAAGGGTTTGTTCTGCATCGAAATTAGTCTTTGCATTAGCTGAAGCCTGCAAGCCAATTTTTCTAGCTAGGAACGTAAGCGCATTGTGTTCAAAAATACTAAAGTTCATTGATCGCTTCTTGGATAGAAATACGGTCGGTTGCCCCTGGCATATAGTGCAAGTATTTTTCCAAATCCTCTTTGACTGAACCTTTGCCCGATTTTAACCTTGCAAGGGCGCGATTTTTATAAATTGGACCAAACCTTACTGGGTTTATATCAATAGCTCTAGAATACCACTTATCGGCCACATCAAATTCCTCATTTTTTAGGTAATAGTTTCCCAACCCGCGATAGGCAAGGTAGTATCGTTTGTTCAGTTGTATAGCTTTCATATAACACTCGATAGCTGACTCAGATTTTTGATCGCTATATACTGATCCAAGGGCATACCATGGTAGAGGATTATCGCTGTCCGTATCAATGGCACCGGTCAACTCTTTCAAGGTTTTGGCGATCTCCCCTTTCAGTCTTAACCTTTCTGCGACGAGGCAGGTACGGTTAGAGTTCTGAAACTTGAAATCCCTATCTGATACAATTTCCGACATATCTGATGGCATCAAAATGATCAAAGTCCTATCATCTTCCTCCCACTCTTGTTCAAATCTTTTTTCAGGAACTGCACCCTGTTTGTCTTGCTCCGGCACATATGTTAGAATCCTTCTCTCCTGTGGTTCGTATCCGCACACTATCGTGGCATGCTGAACCAAGTCGTAGATTCCTGGGAGAATGGCTATTACTGGTATACCTTCATCGATCGTCTTTTTGATGTCCTTTATATTGCTTTTGTACATCACCGATCGAAAGCCATTCTTTTCTGCAATTTCTATTCCTTCAATTAGTACTGATCCCCTCACATTCTTGTATTGTTCTTTGATCTCGTCGGTAATGTGAGACGAGAGATCCTCTCCCCAGAATAATGCTAAGACGTTTAACACCAGAGGCAATTGTGGTGTGTCCAAGCTGGTGTCTACAATTGGCAAAGTTAGACTATGCTCTTCAGGCTTAGGATACACAATGATGCATAACTTGATTAGGAAATAAAAATCATATCGTCGCCTTGCTACAAGGCCATGAAGTTGGCCAAAATCCCTCTTCCATCCGGGCCGCTAATTTCTGGATGAAATTGAGTTCCAAAGATCGGTTTTTTACTATGTATGAGTATTTCGTTTGGACATG
>JARBAV010000241.1 GCA_029237515.1 Nitrososphaerales archaeon | reverse complement strand
CGAATTTGTTACTCACCAATGATATAGCAGCAAGCGTATTCAATGAGTCTTGATGGTGGGCTGAAGCAAAGCAACCGACCGAGCCACCGTTCACTCCTTTATCGCTTCAAACGTTGACCTCATTTTATGCAAATATTCTACTACCAGTCTATGTACTTCTGCCCCGACGACATCGCTGCAAACAGTATACTAACTTCAATTTTATATCATTTATGTACTCATAAAAATCAAGTAATTATATGAAGATTTTATTTACTGGAGATGTAATGTTGGGAAGGCTTGTTAATGATCTTCTAAATAGAGAAAATTGTACTTATGTTTGGGGAGATACCTTGGATATAGTTAGAAGTGCGGATTTATCTCTCATAAACCTAGAATGTGCAATATCTTCTAAAGGTAAAAAATGGGACAAGACGTTTAAAATGTTCCATTTCCGAGCCAATCCAAAAGCTATCCAGGTTCTAAGGACAGCTCATATAGATTATGTATCATTAGCAAATAATCACGTATTAGACTATGGTATTGAGGCATTGATCGATACACTTGACCTGCTTGATAAGAACAAGATAGCACATTCAGGCGCAGGCAGAAATATAATGGAAGCAATCAAACCTGCAGTGCTAAGGCCAAAATATAAACCAACGATATATAAACCTAAAAGTAATCAGGATGCATTTCGAAATGCTTGTAATGTCAACAATACTAGTGATACAGTACATAGTAAAGGATTTTTGAAGAACAGATTCAATCATAGGTACCCTAATGACAACGGCATCCGAGTTGGAATAGTATCTTTAACTGATAATCAAAGAGAATGGGAGGCATGTGAGAAATACCCAGGAATAAATTACGTTCCAATTAACTTATCGTCAAGCAACAAAACACACTACCACGACAGACTCAAATCCTGCATAGCGAATGCTAGAAGCGTATCTGACATTGTAATTGTTGCCTCTCATGTTGGTCCCCATTTTAGAGAATTTCCTTCAAGAGAGTATTCAGATTTTGCACATAGCATATTGGATTGGGGTGCCGATATATACTGGGGCCATAGCAACCATATGCCGCAAGGGATTGAAATCTACAGAAAAAAGATAATAATGTATGATTGCGGAGATTTTATTGACGACTATGCCGTGAACCCTGATTACAGAAATGATTTGTCTTTTATCTTTTTGCTATGCCTAAAAGAGGATTATTGTATTACCCACAGCAATTGTTCTGCTTCCAATTATGGGGAATATGTTAACAGTAATAGTAGTGAAGATATGAGGGGAACAAGTCTCAGCAATCATCATCGTAATAATGTTAGTGATATCGAAGCAAACCGTGAAAGACCACTCTTAATGGGTAGTATAGAGCTTATCCCCACAAAAATATCTGAATTTAGGGTTAATATGGCTTACCTAGAAGAAGCTGACGTAGCAATTAATCGAATGGTAGACAGATGTGATCATTTAGGAACAAAGTGTAACGTAGACACTTTGAGAAAAAGGATCGTCATACCGCTAAGCAGCTGGTGACGAGCTTAGCTTTGTGCCATCATCCAATGAAGCTTGTTCGGTAGTTAAAATCCCAAAATACTAGGTAAAGTATTTCAGACACATAATGATTCCTATTGTCTGGTGGCAGAGAGGCCCCAGCTTCAAAATAGTTCATCTAAAAGTTTTTATGAAACTTTTAGAATATGAAATGGTAAGATGTTTCTATACTAATGAGGTGATCTCTTTACTAAAGTACTTTAACCTTATTGTCACAACGTTTAGACATCGGGAGAAAGCTCTCATAAGGGAGTGTCTATATTTATTAAGCAAAATCGGAGATCCAGATGCACAATTTCATGCTACAAATATTTCTGGAATTGTAACTGGCATTACTAATCTAGATCCTTTACTTATGTCAAAGTATCTCAGAGAATTATCGAATCGAGAGCCTGTGGAATTTCAATATCTGTTAAGGCTTATTCCTATAGATTGTGTTATAAATTCAGAATTGAATGAGATGAAGTCCAAAGCAATTTTTCTGTTTTCTTTACTTCAGCAAAATAAAAAGATAGATAGTAATGATACCTTCAGAATATCAGTTGAAAAAAGACATTGTAATTCCAT
>JARBAV010000240.1 GCA_029237515.1 Nitrososphaerales archaeon | reverse complement strand
CTTCATTCAAGCGATGTTATGGGGCCTTCTGGGTGACGAATTGATAGAAGATCAGCAACGGAAAACGCTTGTTAAAGCTGGTAAATCAGGCTGCAAGGTCGACGTCACTTTTGATCTTGGAGGAATCGTATATAGAATAGTAAGAAAACTTACAATCAAGAGGTCAAAAACTCAAAAAAGTGAAATTGATTTCAGTGAAGATGCTGTTTTATCTAAAAAAGTGAATGAACATAATATTAATGGGGAAGATGATGATGGAAGGAATAATAAATTTGCTGTGATAGTTAATAGGCCCAGATCTGTTAACATAGAAGTTGAACGGATGTTAGGAGTTAGTGCTTCCATAATTGAAAAGACTGTATATGTCAGACAGAAGGATGTAGACAGACTAGCATTGGCGGATCCAGTAGAATTAAGAAGATTAATTACTACACTTTTTGGACTTGATGAATTCGACAGGGTCAAAAATGATCTCTCTAAGCTTAGTACAGATCTTCAAGAGTCCATTAGTTTACTAAAAGGAGAAGTGGGAATTCTTGCTATTGAAAAGGCGGAACTTATCAAAAGAGAGAATGAATTAGAAGTAAAAGAAAAAGAACGACTCGAATCTGAATCTGACTTGAATAAAACTCTCGAAAGTCTTTCGAATATACCATCAGAGAATATGCTAAAGAAGATTAAAAGTAATAATATGAATATAACAAACAAAAATAATGAGCTTGTATTAGTTAGTAGTTCCTTAGTAGAAAAGACTAATTACATAACAAGCCAAGATGAGAGAATAGACGCCTTAAAAAAATCCATTAAGAATCTTGGTAATCAGAAAGTTGTAGTACAACAGGCTTTAGAAAGTCTTCCAAACGATGAAGATTTATTACAACTAAATAGACTATTTATGGGAATAAAAACATACGAGAATCAAATTAGACAAGTTATGGAGCGTTCTTCTATCACCTTGGATTTCGATCCAATTTCTCAGCCAGAACAGATGAACAATCAGCTACAAGAGACATCTAACGAGGTAAAAAGCTTAGAAAAATATGAGATTTCTTTACATAACAATATTGAGTATTTGAATCAGATTTTAATATCTAACGAAGTTATTTCTGGCATAAAAAAGAATAGTATAAAGTATATCAAAGAGCAGACGAAATGTCCTGTCTGTAACAAATCGATCGGTGACAAGGGAAGGATGATAGCAGGATTAGGTAACGAAATTAGAGAAATAGACTCTGATTATAAAAATGTCAATATTAGGATTAAACAAACAAAGGATGAACATGACGAAGTACGCAAGAAGCTAGATACTAAAAACAAGACTAAAGTCATTTTACAAAATATGCTTACACTTTGTGATAATCTCATAAATCACAGAAAAAATGCCCGCTTTATACATGATCTATATCATGCAAAATCAATCGAGGATCTCCTATCATTTCTGGGTTTTACCACGATCAATGACGTCATTTCAGAAAGAACGAGTCTAAGATTAGAAATAGAACATTATGAAAAAGAGATATGCCGAATCGAAGAGCAGATAGATAAAGAAAATGTACAGTATAAGAAGTATCAAAACGAGCTATCAAAATTAGAGGATCAAAAGAAAAATATAGTTAATGATATTGACCAGTTGAAGAGTAAGCTGCAAGAATATCTACAAGAACTTTTAGTTACTAATCTTGATGATTTATTAGAAAATCTACATTGTAACACTATTGATGAAATTATTATTAAAAGGAAAACTATGGAAAATAGTCTTGACGCCAAAAGAAGATTCTTAGATATACTTATCAGACAAGCCTCATTATTAAAAGATGACATAAAAAATAGGGAATCTAACGTAAAGAAGCTCTTACAAAAAGCAAGAATATTGTCTGAGAAAGAGAATGAGTTACGACATGTAAAATATTTGCGAGGCGAGATCGATGGATTCATTTCAAATTACGTAGTAGAAGGAAAAATGGTAGGAGTACTAAGACATGCTACCAATGATTACATGGCACAGCTCACAGAAGGCCGTTATGCTATAGATAAAATTTCTTCCACTATAAGAAGAGTGAAAGGAGGTATGGAATCTCATGGATTGGAAATAACACTCATGGATAGCAAAGATAATGTAATAAAGAATAAAGATCAGTTGAGTGGAGGCGATGAAACCGCTCTAGGATTGGCCTTAAGAATTGCAATATCCAAGTTGATGGCAAGAATAAAGCCCTTCAAGAACTCGGAGAGGAAGCCACCAATAATTAATTCTATAATAATGGATGAACCAATGGCGAGTTTGGATTCATCCAGAAGAAAGATCCTAGTTAGTATGCTTACTCAAGCTAGGAGCTTCAAACAGATCTTTCTCGTAACTCATACAGAAACGGAATTTGGTGATTATCATTCGATCATTCTAAAGGGTGATGAAAACGGCAATAGACAGGTTGTTTATACACCTGTCAAACTATGATAACATATAATTGCAAAGAAGGAATATAGTTTAGATTGTTGATTTTACTTCATGATCCTTAATCATGATATTTTTTTAAATAATTTCATGAACTTTAAATCAAATTCAAATCTACTAATAAATGAAATCGGTCTAGAAAAGTTTCTTTGCTTAGCAAACGAATTATTATCTACCTGCTTATACTTGGACAAATTCAATTCGAAATACTTTGTACTAAATTTTCAGTAAGCTGAGGATAGTCTCACAAAATAGATTGTTCATATGCTTCTCTCTTTTATCAAGGTGTAAAGCTGATACATCAGAATTTTTTTAATCCCTCCCTTCATATTAAAAAAGTGCCTACTAACTGAAAAATCAAATCTAATCTAATAATTTTAATCATGAATTTTAAGTAACCTTATTGCTTATTCTTAAAATAAGCTGTCTGCTGATCTCACTTATAAGACCATAATAATGGCGAGTGTTCAAAGATTGGGTTCGATGTACGCCACAGACAAAGGCCCCTTTCAGACATGTTATCATCAATGTATCCAGTGTGGAATAATATTTGGTTGTAAGCTGGTACGGTCTGGTAATAGATGCGATAAACCGTTCCATCATGGTAGATATGATATATGCAATGGTATGAAAACTGGTTAATGTAGTATATGCAACCATACATTTATTGAAGTAGTGTTATTCAATATCAGTCCCTTCATGGTAATAACCCCATCTGTTTTTTCGGGAACATTTACTTGTGCTATATATTATGGATCACAATTTGGGGCTATATATTAAAGTCCCTAAGCAATAAGCAATAATGATATCGATCGAGATTCTGTTACTCCATTCTGATAAATTATTACTAATTCAATTGAAATATATATAGAACTAGAGAATTCAATAAACGATTTATATCAGGATCTAATTTATTACAAACCATTTCTACATAAACATAGAGTGTTTAAGACTCTATTCAAAAGGTTAGGCATCGAGCATGAAGTAGATATTCTACCCCCAGAAGAAAAATTCTTCTCTGGTATAGTAGGATACTCTGATCTTAAGAAGCTATTCATGAGATCAATAATTAGCAAGGAGTCTTCACATATTCTCCTAACTGGTCCGCCTGCCTCAAGCAAGACGATATTTCTCCTACAAATGATGAAAGGATTAGACAATAGTTACTTTACAGATGGCACAGGAACTAGTGGAGTAGGTATGGTTGATTACTTGTTTGAGCATCCATCAACAAAATATTTGCTGATTGATGAAATAGATAAGATGAAGAAAAGTGATCAAGTCGCCTTACTAAACATAATGGAAACTGGCATTCTTAGTTCTACAAAGGTCAGGAAAACCAGACAACTGGAGATGAGCCTACATATATTTGCAACCTCGAATAGTTTAAATGATCTTTCAAAACCATTAAAATCAAGATTCTTAATATTTTATCTCCCAGAATACAAATATGAAGAGTTTGTCAAGATCTCGACAAAGTTACTTAATGAAAGGTATAAAATTGAAGCTAGGACAGCTTCAAAAGTTGCAGATAAGGTATGGAATGAGCTGAATAGCAAGGATATACGAGACGTCCTAAAGATTGGCAAGATGGCAAAGCACGAAGAAACTGACTCTGATATAGACTGGTTAATTTCCGCGTACAAGAAATATGCTATCAAAGAAGGGCATGGGCATGAAACAGAGTCTAGCTAGATATAACATATCAGTATTTGTCTTGTCTTAGATAACTAAAATTCGTTATAGACTATGGACTACTCTACTATTTCACTTTTTAATTTATTGAAAACTTGCTTGACTTCTTCAACTGATGTATTATCCTCTAGTGTTGTTAGATCACCTATTGAATCTTCTTTATTTGCTATCGATTTAAGCAGTCTTCGCATTATTTTTCCGCTTCTCGTTTTAGGAAGTTTACTTACAAAATAGATCCCTTCTGGTGCTGCTATAGGTCCTATGGTTTTTCTTATATGATCAGTAAGTACTTTACGTAGTTCTTCTGTAGGTGTATATTCACTACGTAATACTAAAAATGCAATTACGGATTCGCCTTTCTTTTGGTCCAACCTTCCTATTACCGCAGCTTCAGCAACAGCTTTATGTGAAACAAACGTACTTTCTAGCTCCATTGTACTTAGTCTGTGGCCTGCAACTTTAAGCACATCATCCGATCTGCCTAAAAGCCAAAAATAACCATCTTCATCCATTAATGCATAATCGCCTGTATAGTACATGCCCTTAAATTTATCCCAGTACACATCTTGATATTTTTTATCATTCTTCCAAAGAGTCATCAGCATTCCAGGCCAAGGATTCTTGATCATCAAGTATCCCTTCTTGTTAGCATCAATGACTTTTCCATATTCATCTACAACAACCATATCTACTCCAGGTATGGGGAACGTTGCAGAACCAGGTTTCATTGGAATAGTATCATCATTTATTCCCGTACATGCACTTAGTATAATGCCACCTGTCTCAGTCTGCCACCATGTATCAATTATAGGACAATTTTGTTTTCCGATAGTCTTAAAATACCATTGCCACACATCAGGATTGATAGATTCGCCTACAGTTCCCAATAGACGAAGAGATGACAAATCAAATGATGTGGGTATATTATCCCCATACTTTATGTACATACGTAATGCAGTTGGAGTAGTATATAATATTGTTGCTCCATGCTTTTCAACTATTGCCCAATATCTATCTGGTGTAGGATAATCAGGTGTTCCTTCATACATAATTTCAGTTATACCATGCATAAGAGTACCATACACGGTATAGCTATGCCCTGTAACCCATCCAACGTCAGCAGTACTAAAGAATATATCTGTTGGTCTGAAATCAAATACCAATTTCGCGGTAGTATATAAATGTGTAAGATAACCACCAGTACTATGCAAGACGCCTTTTGGTTTCCCAGTAGTCCCTGATGTGTATAAAATAAACAATGGATGAGCACTGTCCAGAATCTCGGGTTTACAATATTGCTCTTGCTCATTCTGAACAATATCATGCCACCATACATCCCTATTATTGGTCATTTTAATATCATTAGAGACTCTTTTTAATACAATGACCTTTTCTAGGGAGGGGATCGATAGAGCAGCTTCATCGACGATCTTTTTTAATTCTATGATCTTACCTCTGCGATAGCCTCCATCAGCAGTTATTATAATTTTGGATTCAGAATCGTTGGCCCTATCAGCTATAGCCTTGGCACTAAAACCAGAAAAAACAACAATATGTGTCGCGCCAATTCTTGCGCATGCCAGCATTGCAATTGTGACTTCCGGAACCATCGGAAGGTAAATTATAACACGATCGCCTTTTTTTACTCCAAGACTTTTTAGGACATTAGCAAAGATATTGACATCTTTGTACAATTGATAATAAGTAATCGTCCTAGTTTCCTTCTCATTTTCTCCTTGCCAAATAATTGCTGCCTTATTCTTGAATTGTGAGTCCACATGTCTATCAATACAATTTACGGAAGCATTTAGTGAACCTCCGACAAACCATTTTGCAAAAGGAGGATCCCAGGTTAATGTTCTATCCCAGTACTTGAACCATACCAAATTTTTTGCCTGCTGGTCCCAGAACAGTTCTGGATCTTCCAACGCATTCTTTCTTAGCATATCATATTTCTTACCTTGGAGAGATATTTTGGCCCGTGAGATATCTTCGTATATATTTGATACTTCATTAGATTTGAGGTCAGTAGACATTATTACGTTATGTTAAAAGATCCGGAAATTTTAAAAACCTTATGGGAAAGTTAGTTGTATCTTAATATGTCAACAACGTCAAAACCATATTATACTGTATAATATCGATATAGAAGTTTCTTACTGTAGAATGTGTCAATATATTAAAATAAAGAAATTCAGTGTATCTAAATTGTGAAATACAGAAGCAGAACAGAAATAGTGGCAATGATCCTAGAGGCTGCAAATGGAGGAGCAACCAAGACAAAAATAATGTATAAGGCTTTCCTTAGCTACGCACAGCTAAGAGAATATCTTTCGGTACTCATCGAGAACAACTTATTAGAGTATCTTGAGGGTTCTCAAACATACAAGACAACTGAGAAGGGTCTGAATTTTCTGAGAATGCATAATGAAATAGGCGAGCTCTTGCAAACATCTGCAAAACAAGGCGGAGCCTAAATATTTATTTTTTATAAGTCTTCCTTTTTTTCTAAAAAAGTATTAAATATTAATCAAACTATTTTGTATTTTTTTTAAAATTAAATTAATTTAATCGTGTTGTAGAACCTGGTTAAGCCAACTAGTTTCAGCCTCGTCCTCAGTAGTAGTTTCCTTGCGAATAGTCTTAGGATGATCGTCATCATTATCATTATTATAATCATTGTCTGCCGCTGCAGCCGCACCAACTGCTTGAGGCCCTGTAACAGGAATGTCACCTCCAGGAGACTGTGAATTTGATTCAAGGCTGGAGTTGGATTTTGGTTGGTCTGATAAGGGATTTTGTACTGAATTCAAATCCATCCTCTCAAATGTCTGTTGACTTAATCTAGATATGACGTTATTAATCTCTCCTTTTTCTAAGTTAACATGCTCTATTAGGTCATTGGTAGACAAACTAATTTGTTGAAATGTTTCTTCGGTGATCTCATTGCTTCTATACTGTAACTTTGCGTCAAATAGTACCGATTTTATATTCTGGCTTTCCGCATCTATCTGATTCAGTCTTTCTTGCAGTTGTCCCAGAACTATTTTTCCTTTATCCTCAAGGTCTTGCAATCTCTTCTGGTACTTTATATACACCAATTCAACGTCCTCTCTCATCAAATCATTAGCCGTAACCATCTCCTGTAACGCTTTGATCCTTTGTAATACAAGGTTTTTCTGCCTAAGTAACTTCTGTACATCCAATCTCCATTTTGGAATAAAAATTACATAATCACCCTGTACTAATAATTGCTCGTACACTAATTGCTTTAATCCTGCATAACCGCAATCTACACTAACGGATTCTATAGAACCATCAATATCTGTTACCATACCAATAACTTTTCCCATGTAGGTTCCGTACATATCCTTAACCTGTTTACCAATAAATTCTAACTTTACTTCACTCATGCAAACGCTTTATTAAGCTGATATAATGGCAATGTTGTCAAAATTGTTGAATTATTTGGCAAAAGATTTCATCGTAATCTAATTCGAAAACTTTGCCGGCTTACGTAATTTCTATAATACCAGTCTACGCTATCCCAGGGGGTTTGCCCCCATGTTCCATCACATTTTCTAGGTAATTCATTTGCTGTTCCATAAACTTTTTGCGCTTTTCTTCCTCTTCTAACTCTTTCATATCCAAAGAAGGGATTCCTAGAATCTTTGTTAATGTATGTAGAATAGCCTTAGCAGTCATAGGTTGGATAACATTAGGATTATCGATTTCGCCTAGAATGCACATCGCATTCAATCCTCTTTCCTTCGCAAGTCCTAATATTAGACCGTTAAATCCTATAATTTGTCCTTCCCCCTCTAGGACGTTCATATTGAATTTACTTATCTTATCAGCAATCTGTTCATTATTTACTGCGCCATACACTCCACCACCTGAAGTAGAGGTAGAAGAAGTATTTTGTCTTAATGCTGCGCCTATTGAGTATAATATTTTTGCATCAACTCTTTCAGCCATTTTCAGAACTTCATAGCATATTTCGTACAGTCTTCGTGGATCAGAAGGGTTAAAATCTCCTGTAAATATTACAAGATCATATTTAGAAACCCAATAAAATTTGTAACTTGACTGAACATATCTAATGATACCTTGGTTATACGTTACAAAAGGTGGCCAAAATGCATAAATTTCGGCGAAGAGGTCGGCTTCAAGACTCGTAGTCAAAAGAGTCATTCCCATACCTGCAACATTGCCCATATCAGGTAAAGCAGCAATCATAGTTGGTTGTGAGACAAAAGTAGGATTCTTGTGAATCTTTAAATTAAGCATACCCTACTGTTGATAGAATTATTTTCCGGAATAAAAATTATTACAAGATGGATTTAAATATAATTTAGACTTGAAGTTTTATCACATACATGTCAGTGGAAAATAAATCTGTTGACATCAATTCTGAAACAGATGAAGCAATAAAATATTGTGTAGAGTGTGGAGCGAAAATGTCCAAAAAGTTGCGGATTTGCCCTGCTTGTGGAGAAAGTCAGATTTAAGAATTACCTATTATTTTTGTTTAAACAGATAAATAACAAACGGTTAGATGCTAAATCGAGTATCGGATAATCCATTCAATCTGGTGATCATTTCCCATTCTATTATTGCACCGCTTAAAAGTAAGATCACTACAACTCCTATCTCCACTAAAGTAGACAGAAGATATTCCCGCCAATATTTTCTCTTCAATAAAGAATAGAAGAGCATACCGCTTCTGGATATTGCAAGACCATAGGCAATAATTTCCATTAATCCGAAAGGAGTAATAAGAATCAGCAAAGGTGAGATATCATTAAGGTTAGCAGACGTTGCTGCTATTGCATTAAATACCATACCTGTTGAAAAACCAGAAAAAATACCTACGCCTACGCCTAGTAATGGAACAAACATGCCCAATGCAATCTTTGCATTATTAATGAATATCCCTATCTGATCAATATCTTCAATTTGATCCATAAACCGGTTTTTTAGCTCATTCACTTCTGAGCTGCTCATATGTATTGATGAACCCCCATAATACGAGATAAGAAAAGTGATTATACCAAATACAAGATACAGTAAACGTCTCTTGATGGTGAGATGCAATTCAGTGTATGGGTATTTGCTCCTATAATTATTTGTAGTTATTATTCATTCGTTTGTTACAGAAATGTAATTAAATATTAAATATGGCGCTTTCATAGTCAAGGTGGACAATTTGGATTTCGGAACAGAAATATCCAATGCCCTATGTTTTGCAATTAGTAAAGGATATCAGATACATCCTGACGCTTTTGAAATGCTCAAAGGGCTTGATATAGATATTTTAAGGATCATTCAAGACATTATCAAAGCCAAGGTAGCTAGCAAAGATAATTCTATAATTCTGGTAGAAGATATAAAAATGGTCGTTGATAAACATTCTAAAAATGGAGAATCTCAAAACCAAATTCAAAACAGTTCTTATGGTAAGTCTTTATCATCTTCATCATCATCATCATTAGATTTATTACATCTACGCAATAGTGATACATCAGAACCAGTATCATACAGAGTACTCTTAGATCCAACTCCCATAATTAATAGTGGAGAAGGAGTTGAAGGGTATACTTCACTATTTAGAAGCAGATATGAAAAATCTATGCACATCTTGTCCTTACGTCCTGATAGTAGACGAATCACAAGAGTAAAAACTCTGAAGAAAAAGAAGACAGATACTGGAAATCATAAACCATACATGCAATATGAACAAATTTCGGGATTATCCTCAACAATGGTTGTAGCTGGTTTGGTTATGTCAAGACAATTCAAGCGTCATGGATTAGAAATAGTGATAGATGATTTTAGTGGAGATTTACATGTGATGGGTACGACTGAGGATATAAAAAAACAGGGATCGTTGATTACCACAGATCAAATGGTTATGCTAGAATTAGAGAACGGTAGGAAAAGCCAAAATTTCGTTATAAAAAATATAATATCACCTGATATTCCAGATCATTTACCAAACAGAGCCAAATCTGAATCCTATGTGGTATTAATCTCAGACTTACATGTAGGAAGTAAATATTTCATGGAAACCGCATTTATGAAATTTTTGAATTGGATATCATCAACTGACGATGAAATTGTAAGGAAAATCAAATTTCTATGTATTGGTGGTGATTTAATAGATGGCATCGGAATATTCCCTAATCAAGACAAAGAATTACTTGAATTAAATATTAATAGTCAGATGTCACATGTAATGGACTTACTCTCACGTATACCTAAGCACATTAATGTTTTTGTTATTCCTGGAAACCATGATCCGGGTCGAAGAGCATTGCCACAACCTTCTATTCCTAGGCAAAGCTCTGAAAAACTTTACACATTTCAAAATTTCAAAATGCTTGGAAATCCCAGTTTGATCGAATTGAATGGCGTAAAGATACTAATGTACCACGGACAGGGTCTAGATGACATCATAGGTACGATCCCTGATCTAAGTTATGCTAAGCCTGCAGAAGCAATGAAAGTATTATTGAGAGCAAGGCATCTTTCTCCTATTTATGGAGAACGTACTCCTATTGCCCCCGAACAAGAAGACCACATGGTAATTACTGAAGTTCCAGACATATTTCATTCAGGGCACATACATGTTCTTGATGCTCAAAATTACCGTGGAACACTAATAGTAAATTCTGGAACTTGGCAAGGACAGACAAACTTTCAAAGAACGATGGGCATTATACCTAATCCTGGAGTTGCAGTTATAGTTGATCTGTCTACACTTCAACCATTCATAATGAACTTTAGTCAATAGATAGTACCCCTGCGAGAATAGAATCCTCTTTCAAGGCTTCCTTCACAGTTGAATGTGGTACAGTGATCCTAATTTTTTGAGATCTACCATATCTTCCTTGACTTATTACATCACTAGTTATTAGGCCCAATTGATCTAACTCACTCATTATTTGGGTTATTCGACGTTGGGTTAATGGTTCTTGCTCAATACGTCTACATATATCTGAGTATATTTCATATACTTCCCCAGTGTTACCGTTTCTTGATTTCAATACTGCTAACATTATCATTTTAGTATGTGTTGTTGAATTTCTCAAAACTTCATAATTTGTATCTTTTTCAATTTTTTCTTGTGCTAATCTAATATGTTTTTCTTCAACTTTATTTGTTCTTTCTATTTCTGCAATTTCAGCTGCTACTCTTAAAAGGTCGATCGCCTTTCTGGCATCTCCATGCTCTCTACCGGCCATAGCTGCACAAAGATTAATAGCCGCACTTGAAACTACGTCTTCATTAAATGCTAACAATGTTCTTTCTGCAAGGATTCTTTGCAGTTGTTCTATAGTATATGGATTGAACACCAACTCTTCTTCGCTGAGACTACTCCTAACTCTAGGATCAAGTTTATCCTTAAATGTTAGACTATTAGATATTCCTATTAGGCTGATAAATGATTCAGTTGATATTCTCTCGTTAGCCCTAGTAAAATTATAAAGTATATCATCCCCATTCTTTTCTACCAGTGAATCAATTTCATCTATGACAAGAATCACATAAAGTTTTTTCCTTCTTTGAATAAATTCTAATATTCTATCAGTCGCCTCACCCATTGATAAGCCCGTAAAATGGACCTGTAATTTTTTTTCTCCTTTATTGATACCCATTTTTTCAGCAATTTCATGTAAGACCTTATATGCTGTATTAGCACTCTTTGCGTTTACAAATGGCACCGTTAATTCTATTCCTAATTCCTCGCCCTTAACAGAAAGTCGATGTAAGACATTCTTAACCACGGCAGTTTTTCCTGTTCCCGGTTTCCCAAAAAGTAATAAATTAGATGGCCTGGATCCTTTCAAAATAATAGATAAAGTATGTGCAATAGTCTTACTTTCTTCATCCCTAAATGGAAGGCGGTCGGGCACATAGTCTATAGTTAATGTTCTTCTATCTTTGACGACTAGCGACGTCCCTGAAGCCGCTTTATCAAATATACTATCAAGGCTATCATCATTCAAATTTATTTATCATTCCCATTATCATGTAATATACCCTCACCCCTGTTTTTCCTTTCCAACATAAGAAGGATACTAAACCAATAGGTGTTAACAACAAGTTAACAAACAGTTTTAAACAAGAGAATCAATTATTGTTAATTTTTAGCTTAACTATATTTCAATAGAAATAATAGATAATGAGATATGGACTGCAAAAGAAATCAAGGGGTGGGGGTTAATACATTATTCAACTGTATGTTAACTTTGGTTTACAATCGTATTTCACTAACCTAAAACGTCTTAAAATAGACCCCTTTATTTCCACTGGAGAGTTAATAACATCTTTAACATTGTTAATGTCTTAAAATAGACCCCTTTATTTCCACTGGAGAGTTAATCTGGACTGCATTTTGTGATTTGTTATTAACAAACAGCGAGATAACAATTTAGTTCTGGCTTCTCATAGTTTTTTCTTAACATGTTGCAACTAGTAAAGCGTGTTAATTATGATTTAAGGTAATGTTAACAATATTCACGGAATCAAATGCCGACCGGTTTTATACCGGTTCTAGATTCTGTTCAGTTCTAGTTGTGACACTCAAGTCATTATCACTATGCAAATCACGTAATTGTCGTAATCCTGTGTCAGTAATACTATACTTAAATGGCTTAGAATTTGTATCCCTTATCACAAAACCTGAATTGTATAATCCTTTCATTACGCGTGATGTATGTTCGCGTGACCTTCCGACTCGCTCTTGAATTTGCCTCGTCGTCATTGGTTTCTCTCTTAACATTAACAATATTTGCTCTAAAGTATCTAAGTAAGTATGTGTTTGTGTAGATGTTTGTATAGATGCAGGTGCAGTTTTCTTTCTTAACTCTTCTATAATCACATCATTTTGTGATATCATATTAATATCACGTCCTGAGTCTTCCTTTTTACTTTCAATATCACGTGATATTGAATGAGATCTTTCTGACATTTCTAACATATCAACCTTAACTTTGAGATCTGCTATCGCTTTATCATATACGTGCAGTTTGTCAGCATATTGTTTTATTCTGTTATCAATAATTGCATTTTTTAGGGAACTATTATTATGCCTAAAGAACTTTATAGCCTTGTAAGATAGGATTATTGCAACTCCAGAAAAAAAAGAAACTACTACCAACAGTAGGGTATGCATGTCATAGCCTTCAAACATCACAACTAGATGTGATATATCATTGATATAACTCTTATTTTTGATGAATTAATTTCTGTATTATTTCATCGACAAGTGATATCACGTTACGACTATCATTTTGGGATACTATATCACGTTTGATGCTCTCAATAAGGTGTGATGTGTTATCTAATATTACTTCTATTGTATGAAACGTCCCTTTATCAATCATATTTAGGTATCTTAAGATAATTAGACTATAAAGAACTCCAGCGACTTTTTGTTCAGATTGCTTGAGCTGCCTATAATACGCACCTTTACTTATTCTGTTAGGCGGGCTCCTTCTAGAGGATTTATTATAAAGTATATAAATTTGGCGTTCAGTAAATAGAGAATTTGCAATAATATGTTTGATTATATCATTATATTCTATTTCATTAGAAGCCATTGTACTATACAAATTGGTATAGCTAAATAATATTCTTTATGGATTTGACTTGATTTCAAAGCAATGATATATAGTGCCTAGAAATGGTTAGAATGTGGAACACAGGGTCGAGAATTACATATTAGACGAGTTAAAGAAGTATGGCACACTGTGCTTTCCACTCATTGATTCAGAAAACTCTACTAATGCGGTACTTATAGGAAATAAGGCTCAGAGTTTAGGTGCATCTGCAATACTTATCGGTGGTTCATCAGCGACAGATCAAATTGAACTAGCAGAAATGGTCTTTACTATCAAGTCTAAAATCAATATACCTGTAATACTATTTCCGGGTAATGTAACTGGAGTTGTACCTAAAGCTGATGCAATCCTTTTCAGCTCTCTACTTAATTCAGAGAATCCTTATTTTATAACTGGGGCGCAGGCTTTGGGGGCTTTATCAGTTAAAAAATATAACATTGAGTCATTACCTACGGGTTATCTTGTCGTCGGTGAACATACAACGGCATGGTTTGTTGGTCAAGCTAGGTCTATCCCATTTGATAAGAGAGGAATTGCAGTAATGTATGCATTAGCTGCGCAGTACTTAGGGATGAGGTTTCTATACCTAGAGGCCGGATCAGGCGCGGCTAACAGTATTCCTCCAGATATGATAGCAGCAGTACGAAAGCAATTTACTGGTGTTTTGATCGTAGGTGGTGGCGTTCGTACTCCTGAGAAAGCCAAGGAAATCGCTGAAGCAGGTGCAGATATAATAGTTGTTGGAACGATGATAGAGAAAGATGATGATTGGGAGAATAAACTATCTTCCATTATACGTTCAATAAGGAGATGATAATTACGCAATAATGACGATAACTAGCGATGGTATAACTCGTCTGAGGAATACTCATATGCCAGTTTATTACATGAATTATCAACAAGATATTCTTAGAAAAGTCGAGCAAATTTATGAATTAGCATTGAAAGCAAGAAAAATTGGTCTAGATGCTTCAAACACGATTGAATCTAAAATTGCATACGATCTGGCTGATAGGGTGGCAAAAATGCATGATATTGATATTGCAAGTAGGCTAAGAACCTTATTAGAACGAACCACTAAAGAAAAAGCTGCACTCAAGATTGCCGAAGAAATTGCTTTGGGAGAATATGATGCAGGAGATCTTAGAACTCGACTTGATAATGCTGTTCGGGTGAGCTTAGCTGTAGTCACAGAAGGTGTTACTGTGGCACCATTGCAGGGTATCTCCAATGTTCAACTTAAAAATAATTCTGATGGTAGTACCTATCTTTCTATCTCATTTGCTGGCCCAATACGGTCTGCTGGAGGAACAGAAGCGGCGCTCACTATGTTAATAGCAGATCACGCTCGAAAGGTAGTTGGTATAAGCGAGTACATCGCAAACTCATATGATGATGAAACTGGTCGATTTGTAGAAGAACTTCGTACTTATGAACGCGAAGTAGGTAATTTCCAATTCAAAGTTTTAGACGAAGATGTTATTAAATGCATCAAAAGTTTACCCGTAGAGCTTGACGGGATTGATACCGACCAGATAGAGGTTTCAGGCCACAGAAACATGAAACGCATCTCTACCGATAGGGTACGTGGGGGTGCCTTAAGAGTAATGAATGATGGTATTATTGGCAGAAGTAGAAAATTACTTAAACTCGTCGAAGCTCTCGACCTTGATGGATGGGAGTGGCTTAAAGATCTAAAAGGGGCGGTGCAAACTGGCGATGGTGACGATGCGGCCAATCACAGAATGTCAGAAGTTATTACCGGCAGACCTGTACTTTCTATGCCAAAGAGGTTGGGTGGATTTAGATTAAGATATGGAAGATGTTATAATACTGGCTTCGCCACAATTGGAATTCATCCTGCAGTCCCAGTTCTTTTAGATCACGCGATAGTTGTAGGAACGCAGATAAAAATGGACGTGCCAGGCAAAGCATCAACCATAGCTTTGGTAGATGATATAGATCCACCCATAGTACGACTAAATGATGGTAGTGTTTTGCAAGTAAGTACTGCTGAACATGCCTCAGTTGTACGACAAAGAGTTGAAAAAATTCTTTATCTTGGTGACATGCTTATAAGCTATGGTGATTTTCTTGAAAATAATGCGGAGCTGCTTCCTGCCTCTTACGTAGAAGAGGCATGGCTTCAAGAAATACACTCCCATCTGTCAAATTTAACCATTTCAAACCTGCAAAGATCAGAAATTAATCCTCAATTGATTAAACTAATGAGCAGATCATTCAAAGACATACCAAATGTAAAAGACGCATTTAGAATGAGCCTGATATTAGACATACCATTATGTCCAAGATATTCTTTTTTCTGGGAACATATTAGTATAGATGAGGTATTGTTCCTAAAGGAAAACCTAATTTGTTCTTATATTCAGGATAATAATAAGAATAAAGCATCATGTTCCTATTTCTTGGTTAAGAATAATTTTCAATTAAAAGATATTTTGGAACGACTTGGAGTATACCATTCAATAGTAGATGAAGATCATATTAAGATAGATGATCCTAATCAGGTATACTCTTTGCAGAGACTCCTGTTTTCGAATTCTAATACCCTTACAGAAAGGTATGGTTTACAGTTCTGTGCTAATGATAATATCAAATCATTGAATACAATAGAATTTGTCTCATATAGTTCTGGAATTCGATTGATGCCAAAATTTGCTTCTTCAATTGCAGTAAGGGTCGGCCGCCCTGAAAAGGCTGCAGAACGTAAAATGAAACCTCCAGTTCATGTATTATTCCCTATAGGTTCAAAAGGTGGCTCTACTAGAGATATTCTAAAGGCTTCAAAGATCAAATCATCTTTTTTTACAGAAATCGCAAATAGATTTTGTAATAGTTGTAAATTTCCTTCATTAGGAACAAAATGTACTAAATGCGGATCGTCTACCCCTATTCGTAATTTATGTATAGTATGTAGAGAAGAGATCTTGTATAATGGTAAGAACAATCGTTGCAGTAGATGCGGCAGGGAAGGCAAACCCTATTCACCTGTTAGCTTTCCTTTGAGTAAAGTAATTGAGCAAGCTCAACGTAAACTCGGTTTAAAGGCTGCAGAACCTTTTAAAGGAGTCAAGGCTCTGATGAGCAAAAATAAATCGGCAGAGTTATTAGAGAAGGGACTGCTGCGACAAAAACACAAGTTGTATGCCTTTAAAGATGGAACGATAAGATTCGATGCAACCAATGAACCACTCACACATTTTAAACCAGTTTGGATAATGACCAATATTGAAAAAATTAAGAAATTAGGATATAATAAGGATTATGTTGACAGAGATCTAACTTCATCCGATCAGCTCATAGAACTATTGCTGCAAGATATAGTTCTACCTCTGGATTGTGCAGAACATTTAGTTAATGTAGCCAAATTCGTAGATGAGGAATTAGTAAAAGTGTATCATCTAGAACCTTACTATGGCATTTCCACTATTGAAGATTTGATAGGTCATTTGATTGTTGGCCTTGCTCCGCACACATCAGTTGGTATTATAGGTAGAATTATCGGATTCACAAAATCCCAAGTATGCCTAGCATCTCCTATATGGCATTCAGCAAAGCGAAGAGATTGCGATGGTGATGCTGACTCCATAATGCTTCTGCTTGATGCGTTTCTAAATTTTTCTTTTGATTTTTTGCCTGATAAAATTGGCGGACTCATGGATGCTCCATTGTTGATTCAGCCTACTGTATTACCATATGAAGTGCAGCGACAAGCACACAACGTGGATATATCCTCGATCTATCCTCTAGAATTCTATGAGGCCACGTGGAATAGAGCTAAAGCAGCTGATATTACTTCCAAAATAGAGATCGTAAAGAATAGGATTGGAAAAGAGGATCAATTTTTCAACTATATGTTTACACATTTTACTGAATCGTTAACAACAAATGTTCAACATAGTGCATATTCTAGATTAAGTACTATGGATGAAAAGTTGCAGATGCAAATATCTACTGCAAAATTAATTAATGCAGTCGATGAAGATGAAGTAGTATCAATGGTACTAACTACACATATCCTACCTGATATAATGGGTAACATGAGAGCCTATTCCTCCCAGACATTTAGATGTAGTAAATGTGCAGAAAAATATCGTAGAATTCCATTACGTGGTAATTGCCTTAAATGCGAAAATGAATTATTACAAACAGTAACAAGAGGTTCTGTTGAGAAATATCTTAATATTGCGCATTATATGTGTAGAGAATTCAAGATTAATGATTACCTGCGTAATAGAGTAGAATCTCTATCAACCGAATTGAAATTGATCTTTCGAGAGCAAAAGAAGGAACAATCTACACTGATTGAATTCATGAATAAATAATCAAAGATGTTGGATTATTTTGATAATATTCTGTTATTATTTAGATCTATTAACTAGACTAATATATTCATATGCACCTGTTATATCGTCAAATGTATAGTGCACTTTCTGAAACTCTTTTCTAAAATTGGATACGTCATTTGCAACAATAGTTGGATTCTCCTTTTCAATTACTACTCGTTTTATAAAATGAGCTATATCTATCATTTGATCTTCTTTCATTCCTAGCCTAGTTACCTCCGGAACCCCGATCCTTATCCCACTTGGATGCATATAATGTCTTCCCGCTTTAATGTCTCCAGGTAATAGTTGTCTATTCAGAATTATATTTGCATTCTCCAAATCTTTTTCAACAGTTCCTCCATCACCAAACTTTGAAACATCAACAGCGATTTGATGCGATTCAGTGTATCCTCTCTTTTCTCCTAATACTCCAAAACCTAAACCTGCAAGCTGTTCTCCAAGTTTTTGAGCATTCGCGATTACCTGTGTAGCATACTCTTTTCCAAATTCTAGTGATTCAGCCAGTGCAATTGCCTTCCCTGCGACATGGTGAAGATGGTGACTACTAGTATTACCAGGGAAGATTGCCTTTTTTATAGATTCTGCGTGTTTCTCGTATGAAACTATAATCCCTCCTTGGGGACCCCATAAAGTTTTGTGTGAACTCATCGTCATCGTATCCACTCCTTCTCTCAATGGATCTTGAAATTTACCTCCGGCAATTAGACCAGCCACATGAGCCCCATCGTAATTAATATGAATATTGTAATCATGCATAAAGTCAGCCAATTCCTTGATAGGATGAGGGAAAAGAAATAGACTTCCTCCAAACATTCCTAACTTTGGTGTCTTACCCGATCTAGCCATTTCTTCGATCTTTTTCTTCGTTGCATCTACATCGATGGTCATTTCTTCTTTTAAGAAAGGATAATGTTCTATATTCAATCCATGTACCAACCCTGCAGTACCAGAATGTTCTTTCTTACCGTGTGAAATATGACCGCCAGCGGGTATGGATGCAGCAATCATGTAGTCGCCTGGATCTGCAAATGCAGAATATATTGCAAGATTTGCTACTACTCCTGATGTTGCCCTACAGTCAGCAAATTCTGCACCAAAGACCCTCTTCGCTAAATCGTTACATATTATCTCTACTTGATCAATATATGTACAACCTGCATAGACTCTCTCACCAGGCCAGCCTTCTGCGTACCTATTTCCGAAATCAGATATAATTGCCTCTCTTACCGCTGGACTAGGTATATTCTCACTTGCAATTAATGGGATAGAGTTGTTGAACCATTCATGATGCTTTCTTAATAAACTTAATACTCTATCAAATAACTCATTCGCACTCATATATTTACTATTTTCGTTTTCTGTCCTAATTTAAAACATTGCATAAACACACAAATAATTTGATCGAATATTATATTTTTGAAAATCTAGAGACAAGTCAAATCAAATCTATAATGCTTTGCGAGAATCACTTCCGATATCAGTACCTCACAAAGATATTAGATTGAGATTGAAACCAATAAGTTTTATCCATTAGTTTGAAGACTTTGTTAATTGATGATATTGCAAAGGTTTTTCTTGTGCTGTTGCTTTCCATAGATAGCAATTCATTCATTTAGTAGTTTTCCTTTATGTTTGTAGGTGGAATTAATTTTTATTATTACTTAAGTCTATTAGTCCTGATTAGAACATATTGATGCATTGGAAATGGCAACTGTTGCTTTGGCTTAGAATGTAGTGGTGAATTCCATCTACAGCCACAAGTAGCACCATTTTTAACCTATACTGGAAACTCATCTTGTCTACAACCTTCCCTTTCAGATGTGTTAGTGTAAAATCTGGAAACATTCTCTTTACCAGATGACAGCAATTCGCACCTTTACTAATATCGATACATATACCGTACACGTCACATCGAATAGCATGACATACTTGGAAGATTTTCAAGGACGGTAATAAAGCGAATTATATTTACAAATTATCTGACGTATTATGCACTAAATATATAAATAATCATCAGCTTTACAAATACTTTCAAGAATAATCATGCTTAGGATTAGATCTAGAATCATAGTATCATAACGATAATTTAAAAAAGGATAAGTCTCGCTAGGCTTTCTGACAATCATTTTTTACACTACTTCTTTTATTTAGGCTCTTTTACTGCATGAGTATGGAAGCATATTGCGTTAAGTGTAAGTCAAAAAGACTAATGAAAGATGAAAAAAAGGTCACAATGAAGAATGGTAAACCAGCTACCCAAGGCATTTGTACTACTTGCGGAACTAAAATGTTTAGAATAGGTAAATGATTTTGAAGTATAAGTATAAAAATATGTCATCCCCTTGGGCAGATACAATATAATACAATACAATGTTTTTGCAATCTTATTCCGATTGTAAATGTCATAAATATTATAATATTGTAAATTAAATCTTTAATTTTTTTAAGTTAAGTTGCCT
Organism: Nitrososphaerales archaeon; assembly: GCA_029237515.1. GTDB lineage: Archaea > Thermoproteota > Nitrososphaeria > Nitrososphaerales > Nitrososphaeraceae > TH5896. Next base: position 1,478 of record JARBAV010000240.1, on the reverse strand, counting down.
TATTAAAGCATAAAATCATGGACTTTTGGATTACATGGTCAAAAGTTGTTTTGGAATCAGCCCGAGGACAAAATAGAGCTGCACGGATTATTGCTTGACCAAATTATGCTTCCATTCCTAGTTATAATCAATGAATTATGATTTTTATCATTGACTAAAATTCATGTCGCTATCATTACTGCTGTTACTATGTTCTACTTTAATGTCCTTCTCAGTTGCAGCCATTGTTGTAAGTGGTGGTATTAATTCATACATCTTGTTATAGATATGTAGTAAACGCATTCCTTTTTCTGTTGTTCTATATGTCTGCTTTCCACCTTCATATTCAATAAGTTTATTGTCTTGTAACATTGTAAGATATTCTCGGAGCTGAGCAAATGATAGAAATGCTTTGTACATTATTTTTGTCTTGGTTGCTCCTCCTCCATTTGCAGCCTCTAGGATCAGACCTACAATTTCTGTTCTGCTTCTGTATTTCATAATAGAATCAGATAGAACATGTAAACTAGATATTTATGTGAACCTTCTATTATTACTGATAATTACATTAGTATGTATTTAATTAAAATATTTAGCTGTTGCATCAATTGTAATTATCTGATCTTAGAAGTGATCATTCTACTAGAAAAATAGCATATCATCTTTGATAGTTATACTGCATGTCCGTGCAGCGATAGAGTGATCTATAAGTAGTCAATGGTATCACTAGTATAATACTTTTTTTACTATGTACGGGTATTCTAAAACCAATTTTCTAGAGATTGATTGCGGCTTGATATTGATTTCTTAAGTCTATCTAAAGCTGCAGTCACCCGTTCTCTAGAAAAATCTTTTTCTCCACAAAGAAAATCAACTACATTACTGTAGTCAACATCAGTATATTCAATATTATTGATCTTTGGAACTTCAGGGTTTAGAAATATGTCGCGAATATCTTGATAAGGGATTTGAACTATTTTATCTTTTATTTTATCTATATTTTCTAATTTACCATATTCTCTAATTAATTTTAAAGCAGTCTTGGGACCTATTCCAGCTACACCTTCAGGATTAAAATCTGTGCCTATTAAAATTCCAATATCTACTAACTGTTCGTGAGTCAGTCCCATTTTGTCAAGTACGTCTACATGTTTGATAATTTCTGGCTGAATATCTAAATATAGATTTCTGTTAGGTACTTTTCTCTTACCACTTATAGTGAGATTGCGTACTAATCTTTTCGCTCCAAATAATATTGAATCATAATCTTGACTAGCTGCACAAAAAGCGTTATCAGATTTGGTCAAATAAGCTGCTGCTGCTTCTCCTTCTGATTGAGCTTGAACCACAGGTATCCCTAAAAGAGCGAGGATTCTTTTTGATTCTTCTACCATAGTCTGTGTTAAAACAGAAGTGGCTTGGCCAAATTTCCTTGCATCTTCAAATCTTCCTTCTGTTATCGCTTCCTGGTATTTTTCGACAGCCTCTTGCTTAATACG
>JARBAV010000239.1 GCA_029237515.1 Nitrososphaerales archaeon | reverse complement strand
TGAAATGTGTATCTGGTGTTACTACTAGGATCGCCTACATCGGCCTTGATAGGTAGTGGAAATCCATGTGCAATCCAAATTTTGCTTATCTTTGAAGGAAGATCATACTGCAACACAAAAGAATCAACTGTTGTTCCATTGACTTTGAGCGAGTCTTTTCCCGTTATCCTAATCGGTGCAGTCAGGGCTCCTGAAACCACGTCGTCCCAAACTGCTCCTGGAACTAGATATTTAGGTTCTATAGCGAAATTACGAATATCTAACAATGAAGATTCAATAATCCTGTAGACATCAGCTAGGCTTCCCTCCGGCATCTGCTTATTAGTTAAATATTCCTTTGATAGAAGAATACTCCCAGTATACTCACGAGAATTATTCATTATGTTAAAGTTTGCCTTCCAAGAATCATTTCCTACTTGGACAAAATGCACAGAGACGATTGAATCGATTAAGGACAGCCCCGAAGGAGTTGTTGCAGTTAACGTATAGTTTATCTGCGTATTATTTTGTAATCCTTCCCCCACAATCCACAAATCCTTCGAAGAGGGTGGACTCAAAAGTGAAGGAGCGGGACCCGAAAAGCCCCCTCCAGCAGCCACAATCACTATGCTGACGACAATCCCTAAAGTTCCCAGAATAATGGAGAGCAGGATAACTCTTCGTACCGGAGACATTATCTCGCTCCAAATGCGTTTGTTCTTAAAACTAAAGAACCAAAAAAAGATTTTGGGGACGGAATTATAATTCCCTCATTAGGTTGCTACTACGCTGAAAGTAGCGCTTTCCACAAATTCCCCTGTAGGCACTCCCTCTACAGCATTTATTGTTACTTTGATGTCGTAGGGTCCAGGAGAAGGAAAGGTATAAGTTAGCATGCCAGTACCTTCATCTGCTCTTTGTCTATCCAATTCGTCTACGACCGTTCCATTCTTGGCAGTTATGTCGAGATCGTACGAGACTCCACTAACGCCCTTTCCGAAGCTGTCGCTGAAAATTAAGCCTAGCGTAGTATTGCTCCCTGCAACGATAGGATCGGGTTCCCATAACAACTGGATACTATACGTCGCCCTACCAGTCTGTAATGTGAGTGGTGATTTGGGAATTTCTTCTACTGCTTTTGGAGCAGTAGGGCAACCAGTACCTGTAGATTGGAGTTCAAACTGATATTGTACCGGTGCGTTTCCTTGACTAACTGCAGCAAAGGTCTCCGCCTTAACGGGAAATGGCATATTAGGGACAACCCAGATATGATTTGTTGGCCCATACTTCCAAGATACATCAACTGTGTTAAAATCCCCTGCTGGTGTAGTAACCTTTGCTGCCCCACCAGGTGATATAGGTGAACCGCCAATGGCCGCAATTTTCCCCCAATTAGGAGCACTCAGGGATTGCCCAGGCTTTGGAACATAGGAGGCTAGCCAGGCTAGCGAGTTAGAGTATGCAGCTCTATATTTGACCAGATCAGGAGAAACAACAGATGAACCTAACGCGGTCATGTCCAAATCACTGAGGTGAAAAGTACCGTTGTATACTTGTCCTTGATCGACAACAAATACTGGAGCGTTCCAATATTTGTTAGCCTCATCAAAGTCCTTGAAGCAGATCGTCAACAAAAATGGCCTGCCTTGATTAGTGTCAAAATTCTGAACCTGATACGTAAAATAAGTGTCGGGCTTTACACCCTTTCCCACATACCAATTATTGCCCTGGGCAGAAGCGTGGCTGGGGTCTATTGCATTGAGTAAGAAAATGCTTGATCCCAGAATAGTAACAAGGAAACATACTTTCAGGTGGGCTCGGAATATCATTGAGGTCTTGCCTAAATTTTCTCTCATTAACTGTTATGTTCAAAAAGGAACTGATAAATGTTTCAATATTAGACGCCGACCACAAGTACCGATTCATCAGCTAACATAAATATGACTGGCGTTCCCTCACTAATGACGTATGTGTAACTGCCCCAATATTCAATTCTATGAGGTAGAGTTCAAGCTATGGGGAATGCGAGTGGTGCCAACGCACAAGAATTGCGGGGACCCTCTTACTGATGAACAAGCAACTAAATTCAACAAAGAGCTAACTAAGATGTGGAATATGGAATAATTCCCATTATCTTCCCTTCTCTTTCTCCCCTAAAAGTCGGTCGCCTTTATGCCACTACTGTCATCACACGAAGAAATCAGAATCTTTTTACTTAGCTAGTTATTTTAGAGCCGTGATCAAATCCAGATCAACGGAAAAATATGAGATATCAACAAATACCGATGTATCAATATAGTGCAGTTCAAAAACCATACGTCAACTTTATTAATAGCCGGAATGAATTTGGTTTAGGTGATTTGAATGACCAAGATGCTAACCGTAAACATAGAAACAGGTGGCGTTAATGAAAACGAAGCCAAGGATTGGGTTACCGAACTTACAAATGTCTATGCGGATATGGAGATTGAGGATGTCAATGTCTCAGGTAACAAGATCTCATTTAAGGCTGGCTTTTCGGGAATGGAGGATACTGAACCAGACGATGTTAAGATGAAAATTGACGAGTACCTCACAATGAATGAAGCATTCGAAGCTAAGAGCGTTTCAATCAAGTAGGCGCGCACGTCATTTCTGTTTATCTCCTTTTTATTTGTCAGAATATTGTAATTATTAGGTCACAAAAAATAGTTACTCAAGTTTAAATTGTAGGACAAGAGCGTCATATAGGTCAAACGATGACGTGTAAAGGTATCTGTATTAGGCATAGGGCACAAAAGCCTGTCGGATCAGGTCGGTACGTTAGTGGTCAAAGGCGCTGCCAGATTTGTGAGATTTTCATCAAGTGGGAAGGTTTGTGGTGCCCTTGTTGTGGATATAGACTAAGAACTAAACCAAGAAATCTCAAATACAAAGCTAAATTGCGTGCTAGAAACAAGAGACTTGTGATTACTCAACCGGCAATAACTGTTCGATGAGATCCAAGCAGCCGCTTTGCTGCCACGGTAAGCTGTGAATTCCATCGCTGGATGTGTTCAACGTCCATACTTAGATCCATTCCGATCTGCACGAGTTTTCCGTACGTTTGCCAAAAAGTCGGATCTAGCGACTTGAGAATGTCTGCACAAACTTTCCCTATATAGTAATAACAGTCTGCTGTCATGCCGGATTCGTAAAGAAATTTGATCTTTGCTTCAATTAGAGGCCTATCGTATCTGTACGCTGCAAGTCGAGAATATGAAGGAATTGATCGCCTCAGTACTGAAGTTGTAGCTCTCTCTACACCGATAATTTCAAGAGCTAGCGAAATGCTCTCAGATTCGAACTGGTCTGGCTCCAGGGCCCCTCTGACTAAATCCAACTGATGCAACGGTGATCCGGGTAACCCAGAAAAAAGGACAAGGCTCTGCATAATTTCATAGGCTGAAATCTTGAGTAGCATCGACGAGATTATGGCAGACTTCTCAGTCATTCTCTCGATTTCGGCGTATCTCATTAAGCAAGAGATGAGCAGTCTTCTAGCAATCGCTGATTTGTTGCTGGCTCGTTTTGTATCACTCTTCACCGCATTTATTATAGAAGATAGCTCGAGGTCATCGTTATCATTTAGCACGATTCCATCAATGGTATCTGGGGTTTCTTTCAGTACCCTAGATCTCAATGGCACGTAAAGCAGCTCCATCCAATACGAACTGACCTTCAATACTTCATGCCGCTGATCACAATTCGACAAAACCATAATGTCGTATTCGCAGCAGGGCTTTGATATCCCGGTGCCGTTGGCTCTACAACCAATGAGTAATGCTGGCGACTTTAAGATATCAATGACATAAGTAGATATCGTAGGGGGAATGTGAATGTCTTCCAATAAATTAAGTTCATCTGAGGGCTACCAAATATAATGTAATCCTTTTGAACGTGTCCTCCGAATTGGTTCTCGTACGCAGAACTGGGTGATGTAGGGTAAAATTTTGAACGCAATTTTTATATGATGAATAACATGCAATGTGTTGAGCTCCGGTGGTGTAGTCCGGTTAAGCATTTCGCCCTCTCAAGGCGGAGATCCCGGGTTCAATCGTATTGCGGTCACAGCCGCGGCGGAACAAATCCCGGCCGGAGCACTAAATATGAATGTCTCTTCAGGATTCAGCAGTCCGGTTACTCTCTTCATCTTTTCTGGCTGATTTGCCAGAATAATAGGGGGACTATCTTACTCTTCATCATCCGGTACGATTAGCGGAATTCGATCAGAAGAAGGAGCTATTAGCTTATAAATTTAGTCTGTTTGGGTAGGGAAATCTAATTAAGATTGCCATTCCTTCCACAATCTGTTGGATAGAAGCGCGCGTAGCAAACATTGCACTTGCCCATTACTTGTTAAATCTCAATAATGAAAGTATCGTCAGTTATTAACGCACTATGATAGGCTGCATTACATCTCGGACACATTGAGTGTACACTAATGCATTCTATACAAAAATCACCAGCCTGCAGGTATTCATAATCATCACCCGTGTAGAAACAGCTCTCACAGACTCTTTTCAATATTCTTCGTATGAGTTCAAACTCTTATTTAATGGTTCTCGATAGAGACTGTTTTCCGGGCACTGTCGTTAACAGATCTAATTTTTTCTATTATCTATCTTCAAACTACATTCTTAACAGTGGAGTTCCTTCCAAAATGGGAAATTATGATCGATCTACCTAATGGTTCTTCACCTCTCAATTAGGAGAGATTGATGTCGTTCTAGCTGAATTTATTTATTCAAATAAAGTCAAGTGATCTCTTTCAACCGCCTTTATCGCTAATAAGTCTGGTTCTAACCGAATGCCCGCTTTTTATGTGAGTGTTGTGATGTAATCTAGTCAGCTCAGTAACCTTAAGATCTGAGAAATAATCAGCATTGTAGCGAGCGAGAATGGTCTTGCAGTCATGGCAGAATACTTCTTTGAATTCCAACTCTACTAATGCATACATCTTATCATTGATTTAAATGATGATTCTTATCCTTATTCTAAGCGCTCGAAGTGCCCAGTGCCGATTTCACTTTCTTTACGAAATTTGTTATCTTTTAGAGGAAACCTGGTGGCCTTATAGTAAATCACCTCTCCTCTTCGTTCAATCACGGCTAGAACAGAATTCTTTCCCATCTTCGCTGTCTGATCGATCAAATCATAGAGATCTTCGATCTTTAAATTAATCCCTTCGTTTAAGGCATATACGAGATACTTTGCAGGCTTTTTCTGATATTCTCCCCTTTCATATACTCTAAAGTCGATGCCAAACCCAAATCCATCTTTCACGACATAACCTCGACTCCGCAAGTCGCGATACACAAGAAATCTTGTAAGTACATTGGGATCATGCCTCAACATTCTCTCAATCAGCTGCTCAAAGCCGACGCTAGATTCATCATTGGTCTTTATAACCAACCTCTTAGTAAATGCCAAGTATAGAGCTTCGCAGTAGCTAAGGATATATTCAGAGTCCTCATTTTCGCCAAATCCTTTCGACCTGAGCTGGTCTTGGAATTTCGTTTCAGTTACCAATATCTTAGTCTCCCCAGCCGGTATAATTGCTTCAATTAAATATGATATATCGAGGTCTGTGCTCTCAATATCAGCGGACATAACGAATAAATCGGAGCCAGTCCACATTTAAGCATTAAAAAATTGGTGAATTTTGTTGAAGGGTACTAATTATAGAGAAATTCGTGGGATGCCATACGTAAGAAAGCAATACATCAGAGGCAAGCCTCAACTGAAAATTGCTAGATTCTCGTCAGGCGAATATAGGGATGATTATGATTACAAGGTAGAGCTCGTGGTAGAAGAAAGGCGACAGATCAGGCACAATGCGTTGGAGGCAGCTAGACTCGGAGCAAACAAAACCCTGGCATCTGCAGGTGAGACGAGTTTCTTTTCAAGTGTTAAGGTATATCCCCACGTGATTCTGCGTGAAAATAAGATGATTGCAACAGCAGGAGCTGATAGATTACAGGAGGGAATGAGAAGAGCCTTTGGCAAGGCTACTGGTCTGGCTGCTAGAGTCAAACCCGGAGACACCGTTTACGAGGCATACGTAAGTGCAGAAAACCTCCAACTTGCTAAGCAAGCCTTTAAGGTAGCTGCAGGAAAGCTTGGATGTTTGACTGTAACGAAGTTGACTCAACTTCGTCAAAGCGAACCAAAGGACGAGGATTAGAGATCTAAGTACGTAGAAGAGTTAGGCGTAGGCTGTTAGGCGTCCACAGTAAGATGGAGCTGGGAGATGTAAGTAACCTGTGCCAATCTGGTAAGCCGACCCTATTTGTCAACAGGTGCTAGTGAAGGAGTGTTTCTCGAAGACTATGTCAGTTATTTTGAATGGCTGAGCACGGTAAGACGGGCATAGGTATTTCGTTATAAATTTCAGAAACCTAAGCTCACCTAGTTTCATTCGAAGACTTAAAGAAAATCTCAATAGATCATTTAGCTCAACTATTTGAATATATAGGCATTACAGTTGTATTGATGGACTATTGATTTTGAGAGGCAGCTGAAATAAGATTCGGAGTATAATATTCAAATTTCTACCTGAAGGATGAGATTGTCAAGAAGCAAGGCCAATAGAATTCAAGTATTCATTTTGGTATCGTTACCTGAATTGCGCGCAGTACCGATGCATCACTTGTTTCTGCTCCTACCATGAGCGTGTAATTTCCTGCTACTAATTGCTCTGTTGGCGTTACTATGAAACTTATTTGCTTGGTTTGTCCTGGTTCCAATCTGACAGAGTTCTCACTAAATAGTCCTGAAAGATTTCCAAGGTTACCTGTAGGGGTAAAGGATCCTGCTGCTGACATGTCTGCCGTCAAAGTAGTATTCCTGTTTGAAGTAACGTTTATTCTAACCTCCTCATTTCCGCCTCTTTGAAGGGTGAAATTGTGAGGTAAAACAGAAACAGTTAGAGGTAAAACTCTGTCTGTCAACACTCTGCCGATTTTATTCTCAGACCATTCTGAAAACCATACTTCGTTATTTTTGTCCACATCGAACTGCAAAGCGTTACTTATGCCGCATTGACCGACAGAATCTCGGCAAGGTCCCCAGAGTTTGTTTTGGGAAGGAATCCAATATTCAATGAGAGTCAGATTGTTGGGATTGAAGCTTGACATCTTGTTTCCTGTGTGTTGGTTAAACCATATTGTACCGTTTTCGCCGGTTTTAATCCAATATGGCAAGGTATATGCTGCATCTATAGTAGTACTTTGTCCTAAAGTTCTTGGAGACACGGTAGAGGTTGTAAACTTTGTAATGTCTCCAGATACAGGATCTAGTTTAAAGAAAATGCTAGTTCCATGGTCAGTAACCCATAAGTTATCATCGAGGTCGAGCGCTAATCCTACCGGGGAGGTAATATCGTCTGGCAATTCGTAAGGAGTAAAGGTCTTATTCTTTAAATCATATCCCAAAATTTGTCCTTTCGTGTTGAATGCAAGTAAGGAAACAAATAGCCTATCATTATCTTCATCCAGAACAACCGATCCTGTACTTACTAGATCTGGGTCTATCCCCGCAAATGAGTCAAGTGGTATTCCTATGCGTTCTATTCCTTCGGCAGTACCGTTCTTCATCAGGGAAATGTTACCTATCCATATTGACGGGGATCTTATTCCGACAAAGTAAATATTGCTACCATTTTTATCTATCTCCATAGAGACCGGATACGTCGTCCCAAATGCCTCAGGCTTCTCTGGTACAGCGAATATGTCAAAAGTTCTTGTGTCATTTGAAAATCTCCAAAGCGCATTCAGTTTTTCATCAGTAAACCAGATATTCCCTTTATTGTCAATATCAAGATCCCAAACCTGCGAGGACATTGTGGGAGCCTCCCTGGCAGGCCAGCTCGGAATTTTATACTCTTCTCCAAATGTGTTCGTTTTCATATCATACCTCCCCAATGTGCCATTTTTTGTAGAAACGTACCAAACCCCTTGATTCTGAGAATCTACGCCAATCCCCAAAGGCATCTCACAAATGGCCGGGAGAGGGTATTCAACGACAAGGTAGCTCGAATTCGGATGCGAGTCAAGCCCACAGAACTGGGTGTTAAACTTTTCTACCGCATCGGCCTTAGATCCTGAAACGAGCTCAGATACATTTTCACCATCCTGTTGGGATGGACCCGAACTAATACTGGCAGAATACACTAATGAAATCCCTACTATTGCGACAATGGCCAGAACACCGAAAACGGCCATTTTCTTTTTTTGAAAAGGCTTTGACTTGCTCCCCTTTTTTTCTACCAATTACTCTGGAAGAGCAACTTTTGCTTATATATAAATTCTTAAAGCGGATGAGCTCATTTAGACTCTCGCGGGGTTAAACTGGCTGAATCAAATGTCGTTCTCACCTGTGTTAATATTCATAGCCAAACTCAAACCTTAGA
>JARBAV010000238.1 GCA_029237515.1 Nitrososphaerales archaeon | reverse complement strand
TTTCCTACCTTCGTTTCATAGATTATATCTCCTAACATTGTCAACGGATAATAAAATCAAGTGTATATATAGTATTACTTAAGAATCCTTTTGGCTTGTAGTCGTGTTACCTTACTCCCTTACATCAGAATATTCCAAAATAGAAATGCATGAGAAACTCAAATATGTAAAATCAGGTTCCCCTAGCAGGTTCTTAGCTCTAAGGCCGTTTGTGAATCCTATAGGAATAATAAATAAAGATTAGATACATATTAAATCCCCAATCTTTTCTTCCCATTTTTCGACTTCAAGTAAGGAGAATTTGTGCAAGTCGTTTATTGTGCGTAAGACAATAGTGATATATTTGAGCAACGTTTTGAATCCTATTGAGTAGGAGAAAGGGAAGACTACGCGAAATATTTAGTAAAGCGATATATGCAGACAATGCCAATCTCTATATTGTGAGTTATCGAGACTTCAATTCAATCATGGATCTCCCTCTATTGGAATTTGTCAGAGTATCTGAAAATTTTGAGCTAATTCCCTTGACTAGGATATCCAGCATTAGGAGAGAAAACTAAATCTTGTATCAAAAGGGTAGTTAATTATCTCACTACAATGCTTCCTCTCATAGTGGCAGGATGAAGAGAGCAGTAATATTCAAATTCTCCAGCTTTTTCTGAAGCGATTGCCGTAACAAAATCCTGTTCTGGCGATAGAATAGCTGTATTGATATTCAATTCTTCTACAATAAAATCATGCCTTACCAAATCTTTGTTCATAATGGTCAATTTGTTGGGCTCATCGATCTTGGCGTATATTGTAGGATTGGTTTCGTTGAACAGGTTATCCTTGGCTACAAGCAAAATACCTTCTCTTCGGTCAAGAGATGACGGTTGCGGTGGATTCACTAGATTTCCGATACCCCATAAACCTCCTACAGTAATGAAAGATATAGCAATAATAGCAATAATGTTATTGCGGATCATTTTTTATTGATGACACCATTTTTCAATTCTATCATGGGATCGAAGTACGTAAGGTGTGCTATCTTGCAAATAAGAGCTGCATCGCTTTGTGAAAATAAGAGGAGTAACTCATCTTGATTCGAAATATGAATATCTATCCTGTATTATATGTCTTCATTTTGTGTTAGCTTCTACAATTGTTTGTTCAGACAGAATAAGTTCACTTAAAAAAGGCTGTAGACATGTCATTGCAGAAAAAATGACCACTCTTCCAATCTTGACCATTTCTTCAGTTCCTATCAGTAGTTATTCTTATAGCTTACTATGAAATGTGTCGTACTATAATTTTTGCAAACTAAGTCCATATGTCAAGAATTAGTTATCATTTCAGGTGAGGTGCGGGAGGTGGGATTTGAACCCACGGACCCCTTAGGGATGAGGTTTCCCCGCCGCATGGATCTGAGCGTCGTGCCAACGGTCTCACGCCTTTGGCCATGCTTGGCAACTCCCGCTTTTGGTTCTCAATTGAATTAACTGAGATTTATATCCTGTCAATTCATTTCTTGATTTCATAGATAGCTCATTTTTTAAAGGGATCCGCGATTAGACTGTTTTAGTGCCTAGAATTGCCCAAATTGAGTAGAATTAAGTTAATGATTTTCTTTGTCCTTCTGAGACTAGTATCCTGAAGATAATGATCGAAGCATGGTCATTTTATCGAGTTAGATCATGGAATGCCAAGCAGCATTAGGTATTAATCATGCCAACATAAAGCACGAAACAAATGTTGCAAATATACCTTTATCGAAGATTGAATCTTCGTCAAATTTCACCATAGAATCAGGGATAGGACGGCAACGATCATGACTTGACTTATCTTTGTGGGAGCTCGGCAATTCTAGAAGGTTTTCTTTACCCGAGATTTGCAAAAGAACGGGAAAGTAGAATTGGTATACAACCTCGAATTATGAAACACCTTGAATCCAGCATAGGTACTTTGCACTTTAACTTCTTGAACGAGTTCAGGAACAAACTTAAATTCAATAGATGAGATTATCTTCATATTGTACGAATACGAGGATATCCAGATCACATGGACGGGCCATGATGGGTTTAGGATAAGAGGAACAAACAGCCAAAACAACCAAGTGACGGTTTATATCGATCCCTATCAACTAGCCTCTAAGTACCAGAAACAGAATGACGCAGATGTAGTTTTGCTAACCCATGATCATTTCGATCATTTAAGCACTGATGATCTGAAACAAATAATTAACAACAATACAAGTATATTATCAGCCACCGAGTGTGTTGAAAAATTAGCTGGACTGAAAGTGAAAGAGATTAGCGGGATAAAGCCTGGTGAAAAAAGTATCATTAAGGGTCTCACAATCGAAGCAGTTCCTGCATACAATATCAATAAGAAATTTCATCCCAAGTCGGATGGAAAGGTAGGATTTATTATAAGGATAAATGAAAAGAGGATATATCATGCTGGTGATGCAGATTTGATCCCAGAAATGGAATCTGTGGATCCAGATATTGCACTTGTTCCTGTCTCGGGTACTTATGTTATGACCGCGGAAGAGGCTGCTAAGGCTGTCAACGAACTAATTCGGCCCAAGAAAGTCGTAATACCTATGCATTATAATGCCGTTGTCGGTACAGAGGAAGACGCTAAGAAATTCAAAAAACTTGTTAATGTTTGTAAAGTAGAAATTCTATCCAAAGATTGAAGAGTTTCATTCATTAATCTAGCATCCTAAGTAGACTGTTTTAAAAAACTTATATAGTATCAATCTATTTCATATGAATGAAAATGGCTGCTAAGAAAAAAGCAAAGTCTGCAAAGAAAGGAGAGAAAAAATCAACCCGATCCTCAAAGAAGTGATCATTTTATAGTTATCTGATCACGGCAGTTCTATGAGGTCACTTTAGAATCTCTCCTAATCTTTTTGTATTACTTCACTGCAGTTGATCCTTTTTGTTTAGTACTTGTTTCAGCTGGGTCTTGGCATATATCATTTTGATCTAATATTACCTCAAATATTTCTCTAAACTAAGTTATACCGATGATAATTCGTGACAATTTCGTTCCTCAAGTAATCTTTCTCGGCTAGAAGTTG
>JARBAV010000237.1 GCA_029237515.1 Nitrososphaerales archaeon | reverse complement strand
TTAGCAATTCTTTGGGTGCTTTGCAATATTATTATGGCAAAAGAGCGTAAAGTATTTAGCCTTATTAATCATTCTAACTTTGACCTAGCAAAGAAAATTGAGAGGAAATGAAATGATCGAGAACAAAAATAGGAGTGTTGGTAGTAGCAGCATTACTCTTAGATTTAGGAACGATATTCTCGATAAGTTGAAACACGAAGCTGCGCAGAAAAGAATTAGCCTAAACACATTGGCTACGCAAGTGTTCGCCACTCACGCTGAATATGATGCATATGCTTCAACCTCAGGCATGGTCTCAATTCCCAAGTCATTGCTGATAATGATGATGAATCAACTTGAAGAAGAGGAGGTGCAGAAGCTTTCTGAACATATTGCAAGGAATGAAATGAAAGATTTAACACTATTATTGAGAGGTGAACACAGTTTAAGCTCTTTTCTTCAGACAATTGAATCCTGGCTGAGAGTATCGGGATTTCAATATTCATACCATATAACAGATCATGACAGAAATCATAGACTTGTGATCCAACACGAAATGGGAAGAAGATGGTCGCTTTATTTTGAAAAACTATTTCGTTATGTCTTTGCTGAATTGTCTTTGGCTATCAAACCAGAATTCGAGGTAACAGATAATGTCATTGCACTCAAAGTTCGAGAATAGTCAGGTTATAAGTAAACTCAAAATACTCGATCTCTATCACGCCATCAAAGAACGATAAGATTATTCATATCTTACAATTTGCACTACCAGAAATACCTGCAAGGATCATTGAACACCAATTGTGCCCACGACGCAATTCATCTTAGGATTACCGATGAGTAATTCAATATTTGTCGTTACTGATTTATCTGGCAATGAAGGATGAGCTAGCCTGTACCGTTATAATAATCACCAAATATCCAAGTGTCGGTAGCAGAGAGAGGATCTTTATTGATTTGACAGATGACCATTTAAATTGGATGATAATTGAGGTGAATTATGTTCTACAGCCTATTTTGCACTAGAGTTCAAAATCGGAAGTCGAAAAGTTCATCCTACTCTCTTCATCTTTGAACCGCATTTGGGACATGCAATTTCTTTGTGCTCATTTCCACAGGACATACAATAGTACCTTACTGAAGTGTTACCATCCATAGATGAAGAGGGTGACCGAAACAATGATTTAATGAAACCCCTAATATCTTTCACATTGCTATCATTCAAAATGCCAAGTTTTTTCAGCATCACCCTTGTCTTGTAGATATTGATTACAATGAATGCTACTATTAGCATTATTAGATCAAGAGGAAATTCAAATAAATATATAATAATAAAACCTATGCCTATAAAAACTGCTAACCATTTTAGTTGGTACAAAAAAAGCTCTCTATTAGTATTTGAGAAAAAGTTATTCATATTTCTAGGATATCATTTCTATTACGTATACCAGCACATAAATATTATATGTTTATACCTCATTCAGATATCTTAACCCGCGTGAATTAAGATGTATGGCTGCAGCATCCAGCTATTAGAACCAAGATTACACGATCTTACAGAAAAGTTGGATCGGTTGAGAATTTATACTTGATTTCAAGAAATTACTTACTGATTTGCCTCATTTTGATAAAGCCTTGCTAACATCTATTTCCGTCGCACAAACAGGTTGAAACGAATGAAAAAACAGATTCTTTTGTATTAACTGTCTGCTTAATGAGTTGAAGTACTGACTGCGTTCTCATAGCCTTAATTGCGAATCACTATTTGGGCAGAACACGTTCAAGTATTAGTATTTCAACACGTGCAAGTCTTCGCTTTTAATAGTGTTTGGTTGTATAGTATTAACAATAGTAGACGGCCAGATTTCCTGTTGTGGCAAGTCTTCGCTAAATAAAATGAATGCTAACTAATTTTTTGGCATCTTGCACTCAGTCTAAATCAAGTAAACTTTTACTATAAGATCTACGTCTTTAAAGATCACTAAATACTTTGCCGAGAGGACTTGCGATATCAAGAAATAGCCTTTTTATATTGTTAGCTATTGGTGTTGTAGCAATTATCCTGTCTGTACTTGCATTTCAATATTCTAATTCAATTTCTACAAAAGTCGTCGATATTGCCACTCAAGAAATAAGATCTAATGCCATAATTCAAGCTCATGATCTGTCAGAAATACTCACAAATCGTTTAGAATCCATAATTCCTCTTCTGCAGACGTTGGCTGACGCCCCTGCGCTACAAAATAATGAATATCAGAGGGCTCGTGTGATAATTGATTACAGACAAAATTACACGGGCAGTCTAACTGACTTTTACATGTGGCTTGACAAGGATGGCAAGATAGTATGGATTAGCAATATGAACTCGACCACATATCAGCAATACAAAGGCTTTGACCTGAGCTATAGGCCATACTTCACAATGGCAAGGGATACTGGCATGGAATATTATAGTAGCGTTATCGAGTCAAATGATAAAGTTCCTCGATATTTCATATCATATCCTATATTGAGCAAACTGGGAGGAGAATACAGAGGCTCTAACGCTACAGAGAAAGGATCATTTATGGGTGTAGTAGTCGCAGGAATAAGGACGAGTATATTAGGCGACCTTTTAGAAAGCCAGCTCCTTCCACAATTTAATAGTACTATTGGATTATTAGACAAGAATGGTTTGGTACTTTATGCGGATACTCACTCGTTTATTGGCAAAAATATCTTTGGAAAGGAATTACAATCGGAACTTTCAACATTACTTTCTCCGAGGTCATATCAACAGTTAAATGAAGCTTTGAAAGGATCGATAAATAATAATGCCAGTAGTGGATCAATAGATGCAATTTCTAAACAGGGCACAGTAAATACAATAGCATTTTCGCCGGTACTACTAAACGGAACGAATTTTTTGAACCTGTACGTTGCTGCTCCTCACAATCTTGCAGGTGATGTAGCTTCTGCAATCGCCGAGCAAAAGCATTTTAGCATTCTGATTATTATAATTATAGGATCGGTAGCGGCTGTCATTGCGTATATAATTCTTATCTGGAACAAGAGATTGCATGCTATCGTAAATAGTAGAACTAGAGAACTAGACAAGGCAAATAAAGAGCTTGTATTAGCCTACAAACAATTAAAGATACACAATAAGACACAAAGAGAATTTATTGATATCGCCGCTCATGAATTGAGAACACCACTGCAGCCAATAATTGGTATTATGAATATTATACGTTCTAAAGTAACGGATTCTGAACAACAAGAGCTATTTGATATTGTGATTAGAAATGCCAAGAGGTTGCAGAGGCTAGCAGAAGATATCCTAGATGTTACACGGATAGAAGGTCACACTCTGGACATTAAGAAAGAAACATTCAATATCAATGATACAGTTGCCTCCATATTACAAGAGTATAAAAGCCAGATCGAGCGAAACCACAATGAGAAGCTTAACCAATTTCTAGAAATCACATTTCAGGCAGAAAAAGCTGGTATATACGTTCAGGGGGATAAAGGAAGAATAAGTCAGGTGATTAGTAACTTAATTGACAATGCAATAAAATTTGCGCCACAACAAAAAGGAAAATTGGATATTGTTGTGTCGCGTAGTTATACCGATAATAATGAGGAACCTAATGGGAACGTAATAGTTAGCGTTAAGGACAATGGTACAGGTATAGACCCGGAAATAATGCCAAAATTATTTTCCAAGTTTGTTACAAAATCATTTTCTGGTACCGGCTTAGGATTGTATGTCTCAAAAAATATCATCGAAGCTCATGGTGGTAAGATATGGGCAGAAAATAATAACGATGGAAATGGTGCTACATTTTACTTCAGTTTACCAATATCAGGCACAGAAGACCTCATCCATATAAGCCCTCAGTGAGATGATTAATGGCTATTTCGTTTGAAAGTCTCCTACTTCTCTACATCTCTTTAATTGGTTGGCAGCAAGAGTGCTCGCCTTATCTTAGGACGGTATAAGAGATCTTGCTAGCAAAAGTATATTCCTCTTTCTTTCCTTAATTCGGCGTACAGAATATGGAAGCCACTGATTCCCGTACGGAAGGTATTCGCAAACTCTAAATCCTTGTTTTACAAGGCTTGTCTTCATTTCGTCACTGATACCCTTTAGTAATTGAAACTCAAATTTCCTATTGACAGTACGGGATTTTTTTGATAGTTCAATTGCTTCATTGACAAGTCGTGGATCATGAGTTGCAATTGCAAATAAGGTATTACGTTTGCCATCACTACTATTGAATATCATTTTCATCAGCTCTAAGAAATTAGAATTGATCTTGTCCATGGATCGAAATGCAATCTCATCGTTTTCAGTATACGCCCCTTTCACTAGTCTAATATTTGCGTCTTGTTCCAACAAGTGCAACAGATCGCTCGAGCTTCTTTTAAGATAGGACTGTAGAGCTACCCCAATTTCTTTGTAGTCCTTGAGAAGCTTGAGGTAAATTGCTATAGTATCCTCTACAAATGGATATGATTCTATATCTAGCCACATGAATCTATCCAAATTCTTTGCCTTCTTAGCAATTTGTCTAAGATTGAATAAACATGAATCAACACCTATCCGCAATCCAACTTGTGTAGGTTTAACTGAAATGCATCCGTCAATTGAATTACTTTCTAAAAGATCTAGCAACATAATGTACTCATTTACCGTCTGCTGAATTACCCTTTCGTCTGTAGTATCTTCTCCAAGAAAATTGAGAATGGCTGACATTCCTTTGCCATTAGAAATTCTCGCCGATGATACGGCATCTTCATAGGTACTACCTGAGATCCAATTTCTGGCAATCTTAAACAAAAATCTTTCTAATAAAAGTCTACGCGAATTTGGTGACTGAAGTGAAGCTTCCTTATTATACCAGTTATTGTTAGCTTTAGTCACTTTCACGCATAATATTGTAGGTGAATCAGACTAATAATACTTGACTAATAAAGAGTTTTAGCAATAAACCCTGAAATCCTGTTCCCCTCCATATTAGTTGATAATTTAGTGTATGACTACTGAGTGAATGACTAATAACTAATTTCCAAATTGGAAGTTCCAGATTTTAAGTGATATTTGCACCATTAATTTAAGATCAACTATGACATAAATCAAATGTGCTTAGAC
>JARBAV010000236.1 GCA_029237515.1 Nitrososphaerales archaeon | reverse complement strand
CACCGAGAAAGTTTAGCGGAATATCTCTTGGCATGACTGTTCTCTTTACTTTGATTGGAGGTTCAGTTGGACCTGCCGTGGCAGGAATTATCATGCAGGCAAATCAAGTATTCTTGGAAGGAGTTGGTTCATTTCCCTCTTCTGATTCGTATAACTTGATATTTCTTACTATAGCTCTAGCTTCACTGATTCCAATAGCATTATCAATTTTCATAAGAAGGAACTTATCCTCACAAAATTCTGCTTTAACGATAGGAGTATCATAATTGATAGATTGAATGTTTAGTGAAATCTCGTCAGAAAAAACATAAGTAGCAATATCCAACTAGAAAGTAATAGAATTTTTCTACTAATTTACCATCTTAACATGACTATTCTATCAGATCTAGCATTAATTTTAAATCTAGTATTTCTTTCTTTAGAACGTTCTTATCCAGATCTTCAATAGTGTATTTATAAAGTAGCTCGCATGCATGGATTTGTCCCAAAATTATATCCCTTTTGTTAATGTAAAGTGAATGATGATAATCCATGATTGAATACGCTATCTTTCTCCTCTCGAAAGACCCACATAGCTTTGCATCAATTTGTAGTGTGGAATCAAGATCTGTTACATTCATCTGTTTATTATCATCCCAAATCCAATTGGATCTTCTAATCCTAATCCTAACCTTCTGCCCATCCAAATTGTACAAAAATAATCTGAATGCTTAGCTTCCTCTATTTTATCACATTTATAACAAGTCCATTTAACGGGCTCTTTACATATTTTGCAGAGTGCAGACGGTATCAAAATAGAGTCGCACATTCTACAAGTATTCTTGTTGAACATATCAGGAGAAAGCCGAATTACTCCTATTAGGATTATGAATATTGATCTCATGGATCATTTTAAACTATATTGAATATATGGTTGTATTGAGTTATAGTTCATCACTTATATGGTTGTACCACAAGGCTTTATTATCAAAAACCCAGGATTGATGTGGAAAATGATCAAGATTCAGTACATATTATACCCATTATTATTAATGATTTTGGTTTCTCTTTTTGTCTCTCTTTCATTTTCACAAGGTGTTACTAATCAAAGTACTGTTAATTCGTCCATCATTAATGGCAGTAAGAAAAATAATTCAAGTACGACAGTAATTAATACTGTAGGTGATATAGATTGTTCTAATGATTTCGATGATCAGGTTAAAGAGGATAACCCTGATCTCCTCATTCTTCTAGGGGATCTATGCTATAAATCTGATTTGACTGATTTTAAAGCTATTTATGGTGATTTCAAAAGAGACGAAAAATTGGCTTGCATAATTGGCAATCATGATTCAGAAGAAGATGGGACTTCAAGACTCGAGAATAAAACACTAGAATATTGTGGAGATCATTGGTATCGCAAAATTGCAAATGATACGAGCCTTTTGATTGGCTTAAATACAAACGGAGATACTGAATCACAAACAAAATGGGGAAAGTCACTAGTAACAAATGGAACGTTGATGAAAGGAATCAAAAATGTATTTTTACTGACCCATAAACCTGCACATACCCCGGAATCGCATCACCCGGCAAGAAACTCAACGATTGTAATGTTAGCAGGTATTGAAAGTAACATCTCGAAAAGTGTTCAAGTTTATGAATTATCAGCCCATAATCATATAATGGCCGAGTCAAGTAATGGTCGCTGGTTTATTTCTGGAGCAGGTGGTAGAAGTCATTATGATGGAGAGACTAGTCCGGAGTGGCCGTACGTGAACACTAAAAATTATGGATATCTACAAATTAGAATAAATAATACAGATGGCAATGTGCTTGGTACTAATTTCTATGGAGTGTATGGAAGACTACTTCACTGAGAAATCATATCTAGCAAATCTTTTAAATAACACACCTAAATGAATTTTCGCCATGACTGTTTAATGCCTATTGACCCATTATTTGTATAATTACAGTTCGGTTTCTAGATCTTGTGTCCATTTCTAATAAAACCACTTGCTGCCACGTACCGAGCGTCAATTTACCGTGTATGATGGGGATAGTTATGCTGGACCCTATCAGAGATGATCGTACGTGAGAATGACCATTTCCGTCGTGCCAGGTGTTGTCATGCTCATATTCTATGTCCTTTGGGACTATTCTAGATAACATTGCGGGAAAATCATGAATAAGTCCTGATTCATATTCAATAGTTGTTACTGCCGCTGTAGATCCCGACACAAAAATAGTGACTGTTCCATTTTTAATTTTGCTCTCTTTTACTATATTTGATAGCT
>JARBAV010000235.1 GCA_029237515.1 Nitrososphaerales archaeon | reverse complement strand
TGTTCAGCTCCGCAACAACAAAGGATTCGGGCAATTCCTTCAGGATAGATTCAAAGAAATAATCAGAATAGTGTTCCGGCAGTGTCGTTAGGTTTACACTAATCACCTCACCAAGGTCCTCGTTTTGACATCGGCGAATGATGTAGTCTCCTACCTGCCGCAGAGCTGATTGCAATTCGTTAATCTAATCGCTGCACAAATTATTTAATCTTATCAAATAAAATGAGTAGATGAAATTAGACAGGCATATCTGGAAGTTAGCAAACGGCACAAGTCATCGCTCTTACGACCAATCTCTGTACAATAAGGAGAATCCAATTCGAAGCTAGGGAATTAAGATATATCGCACGCCAGAGAAAAAGCCTATCTTAATTTTTCATGTGGACTTGACGATGGAAACCTCTCTTCCAAGGTGCATAACGTTGCTCATGATAATCGATATAACCAAACCGAAAAGAAAGCCGCCAATTGTGTCGGTAACATAGTGTTGGATTAACAAAATTCTTGTTAACGCCACAATTAATGGGAAGCCCCAAATCAACCAGCCAGCTATCCTGGATTTTTTATCAAGAGAATAACCCACTATGAATGCGAACGCAGTTGAAATCGCAACATGATTAGATGGGTAAGAGTAATCCCTTGATAGAGGAGAAAGAGTGTCTCCTTCTATCACAAATCCCTTGGAGTTATTTGATAAAATGAATGGAGAAGGATAATCAGGGTTGTCCCTAGCTACAACTGGCTTGATATATGTCAAAAGTATGACTGTCAAAAGTATCGTAATTAGTAGAATGAGTCCCTGTCTTCTGGTCCTTCTGATAATGCTAAGCACAACAGAGATTATGACTAGGGTCACGACATCTCCAAGGGACGTAACAGCTATTATCAGCATGGAAATCAAGTCTGAAGCTGGCGGATTGCCAGACACGTAACGACTGATTGCCTGATCTTGCTCCACAGTCAACTGTGTCGCGACCAACGTAGTCAGTATTACGAAAAATACTAATATGAAAACGAATTGAGGAGAATTGAGTTTAGGCACCCAAGTGGGCCATAGGTATGCTAAATGCAATATGTGACATTAAGGAGGACGGAAGACCAATCTATTTTTTTCTCAAAGTATCGGTATCGAAGAGGACCCAAAATGGGAAATTAGGTCATTTGCGATTTTAGTCTACTGCATTTTCAAATAGAATTACTCAAAACTATATTGTTTGATTATTACTACTTCAGTTTTTAGATTTCGGGAACGCGTCTATTGAAATCAGTTGGACCAAGAAATGAACCATATAATTTACACTTCATTTTTGGTTAATCTGTTTCGTTGTAGACTATTTCCTAAACGCATTTCATTTTCTAAACCTTAACTACAGAAATAGATTCAAGGAAATATTGTGAGGTGTATCCGTATACTGGAGTAGTTAATAAAGCCTGGAGCCCTCGCGGATCTCCTGAGCGGATTCAGGATCCTTTGAAGTATAGTATTCCACCATACTCATTTTGAGAACTTTCAATGAGAGCAACGCGCACTTTATCCTTGCTGGCCCTAGATTTACTAGGCCGATATTTTCTAGAATGTCGTCCTTATCTAATTCTTTGACAGAAGTTAGAGCCTTGTTCATCACCATTTCGGTGAGCATAGATGCGCTAGCCTGACTTATTGCACAACCCCTTCCCTCGAATTTGATGTCCTTGACGATATTATCTTCAACTTTTAAATGGATATCAATTTCATCTCCGCAAAGGGGGTTGCTATCATGAAAGCTTACATCGGCATCAGAAATCCTCCCCTTATTTCTAGGATTCCTATAATGATCAAGTATTATCTCCCTGTAAATATCTTCACTCAAAGTCCAAACAATCTCCGGGCACTTTGTAATGCGTCAATCAATATATTAACCTCATCTTTTGAGTTATAAATGTAAAAACTTACCCTTGATGTAGCAGAAACATCTAATCTCTCCATAAGTACCTGGGCACAATGATGCCCTGACCTCATCGCGATGCCAAAGTCATTTAATATTGTAGCCAAATCATGTGGATGAATGTCACCCAAATTGAAAGAGATGACAGCACCTCTTTCATTTACAATGGGCGGACCATATATCGTAATGCCTTGAATCTCATTCATTCTCTCCAAAGTGTATTC
>JARBAV010000234.1 GCA_029237515.1 Nitrososphaerales archaeon | reverse complement strand
ATCTAAAATAATATTAATCCACAGAACTTTGATTACTAACCACTTTGATTTTGAATAACACGTTTATGTTTACTGGTTGAGCGGGTGGGTATGTATGGGTATTAAAAGTCATATTATGTTCTCCCAATGATAATGGTTTTACAATGGCAGTATATCCATCGGCCTGCGATCTGTAAGTGCCCGGTGGGGCCTCAAGCTTATTATTTTCAACCCAAGTAATATCAAAGAAATCAGATGTTGTTCTATAAAGCCTATATTGCTCTTCACTTCTACTGAACTGCTTAACTACAACAACTGATTTTCCATCTATTGCAAAATCTGTATTCCCCGGCTGATTGTCTTTCTTTGCACACTCTGATATCTCCGAGTCTGTTGGGTTTGGGTTTGTAAGAACGGTCTTGTCGCATTGACCAACCAGCAAAGGAGCAAAGATCGCTTTACCCTCCGGAATTTCGCAAGGGAAAGGGCCCTTTACTTTTGACATTCCAACAGGCGGGTCCAAAAACCAGACGGGTCCATTTTGATTAGTTCCACAATTTTTGCCGGTAGTATCTTCTCTTGGGGACATAGAATCCGGTATAGAAGCTACCCAGACCCAGTACCTTTCTAGCCATTTTCCCATAGTGGCATTGAACGGCAAACTATCATGCGAAAAAATTTCCGGTACGCTTTGAATTGATTGGGCCTGTGAAGTTTGAACGATCTCTGTCACAGTCAGCAGTAGAAAGGTCGTTATAAAAGCACAAAATAAGGGAAATCTACAAGCCCAATTCATGACAATATATTGAAAATCGGGACAAGGAGTATATAAGATTTTTAAAACTCCAGGTAAGTTTCAAAAATTAATTATTATTATTTACCCAATATGGAAACGTACTTACTAAATATGACTATTCATTCACAGAGTGATTATTGAAAATTTGAAGTTACGAATTTAGCATCAATTTTTTGTATTTTCTAGTATGTTATCCTGCCTATAATTCAAATTGACGAGGATTTGTTTATAAATACGTATTAACAATAATGATTGATTTTGCGTTGATCAAATATCTGAAACCAAACGAGACCTACATAGGGAGAAATTATTCTGAATGGATAGAGGAGTGGTCAAATTGGCTAGTTTCGTCTTCGGTTGATTACAATGCAGATGGGCCTATGCTTTTTTTGAGAGGCAACTTGGACTATGAATCGGATCAAAGTGGCAATCGATTTGTAAAACCTGGAAAATTTCTGGACAGAACAGCAAGCTTGGGTGTGACGATCTATAACGACACTGCAGTGTTCATCCCTGTCATGACTGCCATGTTCTCATTGAATGATCCACATGAATCAATTCAGATACTAGACGAGCAAGGTCTTCGCTATGCTGTAAGAAGGGACTTATCAGAAGGAGGTAACATGTGGCTCCGGTATATGGATTCTGCAGGTGCTTATCGAAGTATTGTGCCGAAATTGAACGATTTTTATTTTGAAACTTCTGTGTTTACCCTTAGAGTATCTGCGGAGAACCCATTGTTAACTAAATTTGAGTCTGCCTTTGATCCAGGTGAATATCAAACTGTTCAAGGAGGTTATTTTGTGATATTAACGAATTTGACTCCTGGCACTTACCGTTTTCACTTTGGTGGTAATGGTAGAGGATATTATTACACAGACGCTGTCTACGATATTACCGTCCAATCGTCCAAACTAAGAGATTTGACAAAAGACGTATCGTCGCAAAATGCTTCGCCTAAGCCAGGTCCAAAAGCCCCGCTCCTGCAACAAACTGGATATACTAATCAATTTAAGAAATTCCTTCATCTTAAAACTGAAGATGATGCCAATAATGCTTCACCTTTCCCTTAAAATGGGTTCCCTGCACTTTTAGAGCAAAAGAGCTGAACATAGCAAATTACTTAATAACCCAAATACTAAATCCGTGAAATATTACATTATTGTTTACGTCAAACTAATTTTTCCATAGCAATTAGAATTAATTTTAGGTACGTGCAGTTGTAAAAAGGATCATAAACTATCCCGTATCAATACTGCCGTCCCATCTTGCTCGTATAATTTAGTCCAGATTTATTTATTTTTGCAATGGAAATCTCGTCAAGAAAGATACTGGCCCCTGGGAAGGGTTCGCTCATTACCAAAGGCGGAATAAGAAAAATCCCCGCATTTCTTACAGAAAAAAAAGTATCGAATGAAGGCACTCCGCTACGTTCTGTTTGTGTGTTCGGTGTGGATCTGTGCTTTAACATATTGGATAATCTTTTTGGACTCCTTTGAAAACTTATAAAGTTTAGACCAACTCTGAGTCCAGGGTAGGATCCTGTTGGTTCCAAAAATTCAAAACCCTGTCTATAGATCCGATAAGCGTTAGCCCTGTTTGATTGTTCATCTGTAGGGTTTACTGTGCCAATATGGCTTTTTTGTAACAGATTGTCAGAAAACTCACGAGGCAAGTACATCTGTTTTCCAAAAGGCGCATGTTCTCTAAATATTTCATTTCCCTTTTCTATGACTTCGAACGTTCCTCTTATGGGGCATCTATTATCCTTTATTGGTTGCTTATTTTTATCGACTCCAATCAGAGGACATCCTGTAATTTTGTCTCTGCCAATTATTATGGATTGTTCAGTTTCCTTAAGTTTAATCCATTCGTTAATATCAAATTCTATCCTGAGAAACGCCATATAGGTACCGTTGATAGTCCACATGTCTTCTTGAGTTACGTCTTTCTTTGCTATACTCATAACTTGCAGACGATCTTTGCTTGGAAGATTGGAAACTCCATCGTGGAATCCAAACCAATTTCGACCATCATCGCGCTGAAAACCTGTGAATACACTTTTTATGTATAATGAGTCATTTCCCTTACTATTTTTGAGCCTCGACAGGAGCT
>JARBAV010000233.1 GCA_029237515.1 Nitrososphaerales archaeon | reverse complement strand
TTGCAACAGTGAAAAGCTGCAGTGTCGGAATAAATAACCTGATTAAAATGAAAGTGAGAACCATAAATCCAGCGACAGAAGAAATCCTAAGAGAGTACGATATACCCTCTGAAGAACATATTCTGCGAATGACTAAGAAAGCTGATGAAGCGTTTAAAACAGAGTGGAGATTGGTAGGGAACACTAACGGGAACAAGAGGGCCGATTACATGTATGAATTTGCCAGCAGGCTAAGGAAGGAAAAGGAACAACTCGCTACCTTAGCTACCAATGAAATGGGTAAAGCAATAAAGGAATCTAGGTCAGAGGTAGAAAAGTGTGCTTGGGCCATAGAATATTTCGCAGATCATGGAGATTTATTTACGACGGATGAGGTTATAAATACGGACGCTAGAAAGAGTTTTGTTACTTTTGAACCTTTGGGCGTTATTGCAAGCATCATGCCATGGAACTTTCCATACTGGCAAGCCTTGAGATTCGCAGCGCCTTCCCTTATGGCTGGCAATACGATTGTACTTAAGCCGGCAAGTGCTACTATGCAATGCGGAATAGAAATTGAGAGAATTTTTGAAGAAGTCGGATTGCCAAAAGGAGTATTTCAGACGGCAGTAGGCGATTCCAGGGTTGCAGAATACCTAATTGAGTCCGAGAATACAAATGCCGTTACCTTCACAGGGAGTGTTCCTGTGGGTTCAAAAGTGGCACAAAGGGCTACTGCCCACCTGAAGAAGACAGTTCTGGAATTAGGAGGAAGCGACCCTTTCATTGTTTGTGAAGATGCTGATATAGAAAAAGCCTCTACAGGGGCAGTCAAAGGTCGCTTTATCAATTGTGGACAGAGTTGCATAGCTTCAAAGCGATTCATAGTCGTCGATAAGATTGCAGATGATTTCATCGAGCTGTTTGTACAAAAAACAGAAAAACTAAGAGTTGGAGATCCCCTATCAGAAGATACAGATGTAGGTCCATTGGTAAACCAATCAGGTCTAGAAGCCATAGAAGGAATGGTCAACCGGGCTGTTTCTCAAGGTGCGGAGTTACTTGCCGGTGGAGAGAGATTGAAAAGTAAGGGGTATTACTACAGTCCAACAGTACTTGGAAAAATAAATCATGATATGGAAATCGCTCAGGAGGAATCCTTCGGGCCTGTCGCGCCGATACTGATTGCTGAAGATGAAAAAGCAGCTATTAAAATTGCAAATGATTCTAAATTTGGTCTCGGTGCGAGTATATGGACACAAAACTTGGACAAGGCCGAAAGACTATCTAGAATGGTAGAATCAGGCATCGTGACCGTTAACAATGTAGTACTCTCTGATCCGAGGGTTCCTTTTGGTGGTATTAAGAATAGTGGATTTGGACGAGAGCTATCAAAATATGGAATGCTTGAATTCGTAAATATAAAATCTGTAAGGTTTTATGATCAGCTTGCAAAGACTCATCATGTAGAATAGGGATTTTAGCCATCATCGGATCCGGATAATGTTTAGGACATGATTACGAACTGGATCACTACCCTTACAATAAGCTTTTCTATCCTGTTTTCACTTCAAGGTAAGGTTACCTTAGTAGAACGGTCACGGACTTTAGCAATCAAAAGGTGTCCTGTGATTCTGTTCAACGTACTGCACACCAGACTATTAAAACTAGATGAATATACATAATGATCCTCCCCCCAACAATGTGCGCCAATCATTATGGAAAAGTACAAGATGATCATGAGTAAGATGCTTCTGAGATGAAAGTATGCTTACTGGGAGAGCAACTAAGCGACAGCCTATCAAGCCACACTACTCTTCGTTCTAGGGAGAAACAATAAGGTTTATCAGACTTGTGATTTAGAGATAGTTTCAGAAGCAGGCGTTGGGTGTCGATGAAATAGATTCCAAGATCTTGAAAAGAGTCCTTGCTGATGCAAGACTTTCGTACAGAAAAATAGCCGAACAAATAGGAGTTTCAGCCCCGACTGTTCTTTCCAGAATAAACAAACTTCAGTATCATCGAATAATAAAATCCTATTCTGCAATTGTAGATCATGAAAAATTGGGCTACGATTTGACGGCGATAATAGAGGTCATTGCTCAGAAAGGAAAGATCGTTGAAGTTGAACGAGCAATGTCTAAATTTCCTAACGTATGTGCCGTTTATGACATAACAGGACTGACCGATATGATAATCATAGCCAAGTTTCGAAACCGTAGAGAACTCAGCAACTTTGTCAAAAGAGACCTTGCTCTTCCTTCGATCGAAAGAACAAATAGTCACATGGTGCTTGTTACTGTAAAAGAGGATTTTAGTTTTTTCTAATGGAATGGAAGATGTTACCATCGTCGATTGGGAGGTAATTTTTGCTCAAAAAGGAATGCGATTCGAGCAATCTGCCATGTTCCAGCAAGGTTTTTCAGGAACGCGATTTTGATCAGTCAATATATAAGTCGACATTATGGGTTCTATAGGTCAGGCCCAAGAGAAAACCTGCAAATGGAAACTAGAAAGAAAAACTGATAGCTGATGTTCCCTCCCCAGCAGCCTTTCTTTGTTGACCATATTTATTCACTATTGTGTTGGTGGAATCTCTTTTTTTCACACTATAGACTAAGAAAATCACATTGAGTTATTATAATTGCTCATAACGAATGCATCCAAAGGATAAAATTGAAAGGTGACCAATAGAGTTCGGGCCGGGGTACCCAAGCTAGGTAAGTCATCGACCCTAAAAGGGGTCAGCCTCGAGATCTAAGGCTTACGTGTAAGCTGATGTCCGTCAAGGACTCGTGGGTTCGAGTCCCACTCCCGGCGCCTTGTTTGGGGATTCCATCGATAGTTCCTGCACGAGTGGCCAGAAATCATTTTGCTATGCACTCTCCCTCAACTCATTGTAATCCATTGATTATGTCCATAATTAGCGAGACAATGATTCAAAAAAATGAGTGGCCTGATGCTTCAACTCTTGGCGTATTCTTTTAGCCCGGTAAAATCAATACCGACCACAGGTTCATTTCCAACAACCCAGGTGGGATCATTGCAACAGCAAGACATACGTCTTGGTACCGTACAAGACGGTACCGTCTTCTAAGTGAACTATTCTATTCTTCAGCAGCAATGCACTAATAAACAAAAACGAAATCCAATATAGAATACTTATCTGATTTCTCTTAATTAATCAAAAAATACTCGTTAACAGAGTACTAATTTACTAACAAACATGATCCAAAGTCACTACATCAAATATGGAACTTTATCAGGACTTCTACTTCTTTGTACAATCATTCTGAGTACTACTGATGATAGTCAGAGACTGGTTTTTGCACAGATAACTCCGGCATCACCATCTTCATCGTCAAATAGCTCTCCAGATTCAGATGCAAGTAACAATAATGATGAAACTTCTTCTGATTCATCGTCATCTGATTCCAATGACGATGAGAATCATAATGACGGACTCTCTGGGTCTAATGGTTCGGGAGATTCATCGTCAAGTGAAAGTGATGACAGTGCTGAAGATAATGAAATAGCATCAAATGAAGAATCTAGT